>QCTA01000009.1 GCA_003211335.1 Prochlorococcus sp. AG-670-O11
TTGCAGCAAGTAATTGAGGTAAAGCGCCCATCTCTGCCGATTGAAAAATTGGACTAAATAGCTCTAAAGAGAAAGTTTCAATAGGGCTTGGTTTTGGTTTCTGTGCTGAAAAAAGATTTGTTTTTGCAATACCTGGATGTGCCGCCAAGGATAAAATATTCTTTTGCTCTAGTTTTTCATTTAACTCTAAAGCAAACATTACGTTAGCTAGTTTACTGTTAGCATATGATTCCCATTTGTTATAGTAATTTTCTGCTTTTAGATTATTCCATCCAACTTTTCCAAAGAACTGAGCCCCTGAAGTTACTGTTACTATTCTAGATTTTTCTTTCTTTTCGATTAAAGGAAGGAATTTTAGTGTTAAAAGCATATGTGCTAAATGATTGACCGCAAATTGTATTTCAAAACCTTGTTTACTTAATGTTTTTGGCGGGTGCATTATACCTGCATTATTAATGAGTAAATCTAAATTTTCAAACTCACTTGATATTTTTGATCCAATTGCATTTACATCATTTAAATCTGATAGATCTAGTTCTATAGGAGTAAACTTACCTTTAGGATTTAGCGACTTTAATTTATCTATAGCCGAATTAGCCTTTTCTAAACTTCTGCAAGCAAGTAAAACATGTGCATTTTTTTCTGCTAGAGCTTTAGCGGTGTAATATCCAAGACCACTGTTAGCTCCAGTAATAAAAGCTGTTTTCCCGTCTAAATTGGGAATATCTGATATGTTCCAATTAGAATTTTTATTCTTGGAGATAGTGGCAGTCATTTTCTAATTCTTCTTAAAGAAATTGAAACTTAATTAAAAATCAAGTTTAATGAATATTTTTTATCGTAAATACATATGGTAAGGATCGTGAGTACTTAAATGATTACTCGTTTTGTAATTTAATTAAAAATTTCTTTTTATGATTAATTAGTTTTTATTGATTAATTTTTAATTGCATATTGCCATTCATTGTATTTTGAAAAATTTGTTTCTCTAATCAACTGCAATTTTCTGCTATTTATTTTGAGGACAATTCCATCAGTTGGGTATTGAGAAAATATTTCTCCATCTAACCATCTTTTTCTAAATAACTCGACTTGGCTTGTAAAATTTGTGAAGTAACTGTGAGGGGTGTTAAAGCCACATTTTTTAAGATAGTTAAGGGTTTCATACTGGTTAAGTCTTCCATTAAGTATTTGGAAACAGCAAAAGCTGAAATTTTCTGTAATCCTTTTTTTATTGTTGAGGAATTCGCCTGTAATTTTTTGGGAAAAATAGGGAGTTTCGTTTGGGGCATAAAGCTCACCTCTAACTTGAAAATCTCGTTGGATAGGAAGGCTATTGGGGACATCTTTAATCTTTTCAATTTTGCTTGAGACATCAAATCCTTTTCTTGTAATGGCTTTATTAAATTTGCCATTTATATATTTAATTGCAATAGCGCAACCATCAATTTTTGGTTGAATGCTCAATCTTGTATTTTTTAATAAGCTATTTAAAAACTCTTTGTGATTATCTTTAGATAATGAGGGTAATAATAAATTACTTATTTGATTAAAATAATCACATTTTGGATCTGTACGAAGTAAGTTTCTTTCAAGTTGATCAAATGCTTTATCAGATATAAGAGCATTTCCTATTCGATATTGTTCATCAAGATATTTAACATTTTTTTCTAATAATGAACCCATAATATTCTTGGATAATTTTGAAAATATTTTTGAGGAGATTTTTTACTTAAGTCAAGGATTTATAGATTCAAATTTGACTTTCGAATAAAAAATTGGCTTGTCATTATATATTTTCCTATGAGGAGTTCACTTGAAAAGTATAAAATGTACTCATTGAAGGTTTAAATTAAATACTTCAATAAAACATTTTTTCAGAAAATTGTTTCAAGGTTTTTAATGATTAAATAAGAAATTAAAAACGTTTATTTAGATTAAGCCTATACAATTTAGAAAAAAATTTTTTAGCATATACAAAAATGCCATTACTTTTAGATGCGCAAGAAAAGTGGAACGATTTTTTAGAGAATAAAATCATAAACTACGAAAAACTGCGCAATTATGATTATGGCCCAACGAATAAAAGCTCCGTTTCAAAATTATCACCTTATATTTCTCATAGGGTTTTATTAGAATACGAATTGCTTGAAGAGGTTAAAAAGAAATATCATTCTCAAAAGATCAATAAATTTGTTGAAGAGATTTATTGGAGAATTTATTGGCAAGGTTGGATGGAAAATAGACCAAAGGTATGGTGTAATTTTATTTCAGAAAAAAATTATGAATACGATCTTGAAACATATGAAGAAGCAATTAATGGAAACTCAGAATTAGGTTTTTTCAATTCATGGGTTAATGAGTTAAAAACTTATAACTACTTACACAATCATACTCGTATGTGGTTTGCTAGTACTTGGATATTTAATTTAGGTCTGCCCTGGCAATTAGGCGCAAGTTTTTTCTTTAAACATCTTTATGATGGAGATGCTGCCTCGAATCTTTTGAGTTGGAGATGGGTTGCAGGATTACAAACAAAAGGAAAGCAATATCGCTTTTCCCCAGCAAATCTAAGAAAATTTTCAAATAATAGGTTCAATGTTGAAAAGATCAATAATAGGCAAATCTTTCTTGAAGAAAAAAATCAAATCCCACTTGATGATGAGGTTTATAAAAGCAATATGGAACCAAAGTCAGAAACTCTTATATTATTTGAAAACGATTTACATATTTCAACTCTTAAAAATATCTTACGAAATTACAAGAGCGTTTTTATTATCCTACTAGGCAATGCCCAAAGAAAAATAAAATTATCTGAAGCAGTTCTTAGTTTCAAACAACAAATAGTTCTTGAATTCATAAAGCAATTTGTTAATGTTACTCAGATTGATCCTTTAAAGTTAAAAGAGACATTGGTCGATATTGATCAGTTAGATATGATTTATCCTGGTGTTGGTGAAAATAACGACTTTATAAATAGTTTTAAGAAGTTAAATAATAAGGTGATTTTTAATTTAGTAAGAGATCAAGACTTATTTGCTTGGAAGTTTGCCAAAAAAGGGTTTTTTAAATTCAAAGAAAATATACCCAAAATTAATCAATATGTTTTTCAAAATTATTAATGGAAATTTTTGAAAGGTAATATATTTTAAAAAGCTAAAATTTTTGATATACGCAAATCTCTAAGTATAAATACTTAATTAAAGATCAGTTTTATGGTTTAATCCACGATGAATAATGTGGCTAGTTATTTTTACTTAAGAAATACGTTTTATAGTGCTTTCAACAATTCTTACAAAATCATTCAGCAAAGATACAGCTCTATTAATCCTAAGAGTAATTACTGGTACAGTTTTAATTCATCATGGATTTGAAAAGCTAGCTAATATAGAAAATTTTGCAGATGCTTTTGTCAGACCTCTACACTTACCTTTCCCAATATTTTTATCATATGTAGCTGCATTCTCAGAAATTGGTGGAAGTTGGTTATTAATACTTGGTTTAGCTACAAGATTTGGTGCTTTAGCAATAGTTGGTACTATATCGGTTGCTATCTATCATGCTCTAGTAACATCGGGATTTAATATTTTCTTGTTAGAACTTTTACTACTTTACTTCGCTTCAGCTACCTCAATAGCACTTACAGGCCCTGGAGATTTCTCAATTGATGAAGTAATTATAAGAGTATTGAGATCTGAATCTGATGATGAAGATATTCAAGAATCAGTAAAAATTAAAGCTAATACTGACAAGTCAATCAGTCAAGAGGATTCGACCAACAAAGGTGGTATTTTCCAATTCCTCCAAGCTAACCTACTCTCAGATACTTCAAATTAAATTTTTGGATAAAGACTATCAATAAATTCCTGTTTTTTTTGTAAGGAATTAATTTTTTCAAATTTAATTTTTAAAGTCGCTTCCGTTAAACTTAAGAAAAGTCCCAAAGCCGTTACCCAAGATAAAAAGATTAAAGGATTTTCAGGAATTTCTGAGAAAACCATAAGATTAATATTTCTTTTATAAAATTGACCGATCTATTTAATTTTTTCAACCTAAGTAAACAATTTAGAAATATTTTATGGATTTATTTCCATTCTTTCCCAATTATTTTCCTTATGCCAGACATACCTCTTGTGAATAGGCGTTACTAATTTAAGGAGATCTACAGAATATATTTCAAATTCTAATACAACAAAATTTTCTGGTTTATTTAAATCACTAGAAATTATTTGAGAAGTGCAAATATTTTTATTAATCTCTTTTCCTGGATGTTGCCAAAACCAAGTTGATTTGGATCTATCTGATAAAGTATCCCAAAATTTCATGTTTTCCTTTAACTCCTTCATTTTTCCTTTAAATCTGAATTGTGATTTGCTTTTAAAAAAAAGCCATAAAACCTCTGCGTTGGAGTTGAGTTTTAATTGAGCAACTTTTTCGCTGCGTCTATCAGTAAAAATAAGGATTGAACTTTCAGTTTGCCATCCTCTAAAAACTACCGTACGTAATCTGGGTTCATTATCCCCATTAATAGTACAAAGCTGAAACCACCTACTTGAGGGTAATTTGCCTTCTTTTTTTCTTGCAGCTTTTAACTCCTGCCTCCACATTGGGATTTTAATTTCCTTCATTCAATTTGGGTAAAAGTAAACCACTAATTCGCTTATATTCCGCAAATGAAGCATATTTTGTGAGTGATTTGTCCTTTTTTAACATTCTTGGTAGAAAGACTCCAAAGAAAAATAAAGCAAGAATAGCAAAAGGTATAAAACTCACAGAAAGGATGGCAAATGATAAATAAATTAGTATTTCACCAAGGTAATTTGTATTTCTTATATTTTTGAAAAATCCATCTTTAATAAGTTCTTTTTTGATTTTAAGAGTGAAATATTTTTGAGCATCACTTGCAAAATGAAGAAAAACACCAATTATATTTATTGAAATAGAAGCTGCAATTATGGGATATGAAACTGATTTTTGGGAGGAAATGAGAATAAATGGAGCTACCCAGTAACTACCAAGGAAAATAAACCCAGTAATTGAAGTTATGAAATTTATCTTTTCTTTAAAATATGGATCTGGAAATATTTTTTCTTTTAATAACCAAAGTATTCCATAAGTTCCATGTAAAGATAAATAAACCCAAGCAGCTATTGAATAATTTTTATAAAACAACATTAATCCAGCGACAACAAATACTGTTAATCCTTTATGAAGGTTGATTATTTGGTTAAGTTTCATTTTTTAATTAATCTAAAAAATGAAAGTATTATTTGTGGATCTTACTTTATTCATCAAAATTTTCATGGGCGATACTGGATTCGAACCAGTGACCACTACCTTGTCGAGGTAATGCTCTACCACTGAGCTAATCGCCCTTTTAGAAAAAGTCAAAATTTTGACCTCCCTATATGAAAATAGCAGCTAAAGGATTCATTTTCTAAGTAATTTAATTTTCCATCGTTCTCTTTTTGTTATTTCTAAATCTAGAATTTCAATAAACCCTTTGTTGTCAAGGTGAAGTTTGTCTCCAACTTTTAAACTACTAGTACCCTTTTTTACAGTTTTACCATTCAATTTAAGCATTCCATTTTCTATCCTTTCCAAAATTTTAGTCCTGGAGATTCTGAAGCCGGCTGAAGCTATTGCATCTAATCTTGTTGAAGCCTCTACAGTATTAATAAGTTTTTTTAATCTCCCAACAGGTATTTGTAATTCCTCTAACCTAACTATTTTTATTTTTACTTTTACATCCCTAAGGTATAAACTTTTTTCATTTAAGAATTCAATTTTTGAATCATCCACTATTCCTTGAGCACCTCTATCTCCTGTTGTCCATATATCACCAATTTTTTCTTCAATTAATCCATTATCTACTAATAATGTTCTGAAATCATCTTGAGTTGCATTATCAAATAAAAAATTACCGTTTATTTGAATGCCTTTTGCTGGGAAATTGCTTATTAGCTCATTTTCCTCTGGTATGATGCCTTCCCTGAAACATGCAATCTTTGATCTTTGAGCTGAGTCATATCCTCCAAAGACAAAAAATTTAAAATCACTTAAGTTATTAAATTCTTTCAAAATTTCTTCACATACAAATGTTGAATTAAATCCTGTCCAATATGTTTGCCAATGTTTTAAAGATAAATTAGAAATATTTATTAATTCTTCAATTTCTTTTTTGTAATTTGAATTTATTAATAATTCTTTTAAGTCAATCATTTAGCCTTCTAAAAAAATTATGTCTTTAGGTTCTGATTGCTTTATTAATGCCCAAGGTAATTCAGTTCCTATTTGATTTTCAAGAAGAACAAGCCATTTACCCTCATTGTTTAAATCAATAATTGATCTCAATTCTTTATTTCTATTCAGGTTGATACTTGCTGAAGATACAATGCTACCTAAATATCCCGAACCCATACCTAAAAGACCCCCCAAAAAAGATTCTCCGATATTGTTTAACCCAAGAAAGCTAAAAGTTGACAAGTTTGTCATATTAGAAAATGCTATGCCTGCTATAAAACCAAAGGGCATAAGCCAGGTTCGCATATTTTTCTGTCTTATCTTTCTATCGAGTTTTGGATTTAGAATTCTTACGTTTTCTATTTCTTCAGATTTAAAGAAGCTGTTTTTGGATAAATTTAATAATTGTTTTTGATCAGGAGTTGTTTTCTCGTTAGATGGCAAAATTAATAAACATTCTGTTAAAAATACTGACTTATCCTTAAAAACATTGAATAGATCAAGGCATTTTTCTAGCTCATTAAATATCACTATACTTTTAGTCAATTTTCATTCCTCAAATGTTGGTTTGTTGATTCAAATTAATAAAATTAGATATCTCTACTATAGATTAAGTTAAAGTAAAAAAATTAAAGAACAACTCTTTAAATGACAAAAGTTCTAATTACAGACCCAATTGATCAAACGGGAATTGATATTCTTTCCCAAGTCGCTCAAGTTGATCAGAAAATAGGAATCTCGAACTCTGAATTGGCATCTATTATCCATGATTATGATGCTCTTATGATACGTTCTGGAACTCAAGTTACAGGAGATATTATTAATTCTTCTAAGAAACTAAGAATAATTGGCAGGGCTGGGGTTGGGGTAGATAATGTGGATGTTAAGGCGGCTACTCAAAAGGGAGTTCTTGTTGTTAATTCTCCTGGAGGGAATACTATAGCTGCTGCTGAGCATACAATCGCAATGATGCTGGCACTGTCAAGAAATATACCAATTGCTAGTAGTAGTACTTTTTTAGGTAAATGGGAAAGAAAAAAGTTTGTTGGTAATGAGCTTTTTAAGAAAAAGCTAGGTGTTGTGGGTTTAGGAAAAATAGGAACTCATGTAGCAAAAGTTGCTAATGCGCTTGGAATGGATGTTTATGGATATGATCCATTTGTTTCCTCTGAAAGAGCACAACAATTACAGGTGAAATTATCGGAATTGAAAACACTGTTTGCTGAATCTGATTACGTAACTTTACATTTGCCGAGGACTTCAGAAACAGAAAACTTAGTAGATATAAATGTGCTAAAAAGTATGAAAAATAATGCAAAGTTAATTAACTGTGCCAGAGGAGGAATAATTGATGAAGAAGCTTTAGCTGAGGCTCTTAATAATTCATTAATAGGAGGAGCTGCTATAGATGTCTTCTCTAAAGAGCCATTAGACTCGAATTCGCCATTACTTAAAGTTGATAAAAATTTAATTCTTACTCCTCATTTAGGAGCCTCAACCAGAGAGGCTCAAGAGAATGTTGCTGTAGATGTAGCTGAACAAATAAGAGATGTTCTTCTGGGCCTTTCTGCGCGAACAGCGGTGAATATACCAGGTTTAAGTCCTGATATTATGGACAGCCTTAAACCTCATTTGCAACTAGCTGAAACAATGGGCCTTTTAATCAGTCAACTTTCTGGAGGACAAATTCAAAAGTTAGAGGTAAGGCTTCAAGGTGAATTCGTGCAACACCCTTCTCAGCCTTTGATCATAGCTAGTTTAAAAGGTCTATTAAGTAAGGCTCTTGGTGATCGAATAAATTATGTTAACGCTTCTCTGGAAGCAGATTCTAGAGGGATCTTTGTCGTTGAGAGTAAAGACGAGGCTAGACCTGAATTTGCTAGTGGTTCACTTCAGCTAACTACATATGGCGATAATGGAGAGCATAGCGTTGCAGGAAGCATTTTTGCTGATGGTGAATTGAGAATAATTAGCATTGATCAATATCCAGTGAACGTCTCTCCAAGTAGATTTATGCTTATAACTAGGCATAGAGATATGCCAGGTATTATTGGAAAGTTAGGTTCCCTTCTGGGAGATCACAATGTCAATATTGCTTCAATGCAAGTTGGCAGAAAGATTGTCAGAGGTGAGGCTGTTATGGTTTTAAGTATTGATGATCCAATTCCTACACAGTTGCTTGAATCAATTCTTCAAGTTGAGGGTATTACTAGTTCTGATCCTGTAACTTTATAAAGAATTTAAATAGTGTATGGAAGAAAATAATTGGTATAAACTAACTTTTGAAATAGAAACGAATTTAGAAGAAATTATTATTTGGAAATTAAATGACTTAGGTATTTTTAGTTTTGCATTTGAAATTTCATTAAATAATAAAAATACTAAAAAAGTAATAATTTGGCTTCCAACTCTAAATTGGCCGGAAAGTTTAAGAATAAAACTTGAGAGAAATATTCAAGAGGTTTTAGATAAAAACAATTATCAAACAAATTGTTTTGATTGGAACGTTATTGAGCAGGAAGATTGGGTATCAAGTTGGAAAAAATATTGGGGACCAGAACTTGTAGGGAATAAATTACTTGTATTGCCTTGTTGGCTTGAATTGCCAAAGGAACATAAAAATAGGAAAGTTATAAAAATAGATCCTGGAGCAGCTTTTGGGACTGGAAGTCATCCCACGACATCTCTTTGCCTAGAAAAATTAGAACAAATTTCTTTATCTGGTAATAAAATATTAGATATAGGCTCAGGTAGTGGAATTTTAAGTGTTGCTGCTAAATCTTTTGGTGCATGTGAGGTCTATGCTATTGATAATGATTATCTGGCAATAAATTCGACGGAGTCTAATTTTCTATTAAATTTTGGCAATTTAGATAAGTTAAAGACGTATTTAGGACCATTTGACGCGTTGGTTTCAAAGTATTCTTTAAAGAATTTTGATTTTATTTTATGCAATATTCTTGCAGAAGTTATAAAAGGCATAATCCCTGAAATAAGTAACTGCCTAAAAAAAGATGGAGAAGTAATTTTAAGTGGTATTTTGAATTCACAAAAAGATGAAATTTTTAACTTATTGCATACTAGTAATTTTCAGATAAATGATATATCTTCTAAAAAAGATTGGGTGTGCATTACAGCACAAAAAATCTTTTAACCTTATAAATATATAAGTTTTCCTAATGTAACCTCCCTTTCATATTGCATTGTTTCATTTTTTACTCGCTTCACACACAAATGCTTGTAAACAATGTTAAAAAAGTATTAAAGGTAATTTACTACCATCAATTTTTTATTTAAATGGCTTCTTACAAAGTTACACTTATCAGCGAAAGTGAAGGTCTCAATTCTACGATTGAAGTTCCAGATGATCAGTATATTCTAGATGCTGCTGAAGAGCAGGGTGTAGATTTACCATATTCTTGTAGAGCAGGGGCTTGTTCAACATGCGCTGGAAAAATCACCTCAGGTACTGTTGACCAGTCAGATCAAAGTTTTTTAGACGATGATCAACTTGAAGCTGGTTTTGTCCTAACTTGTGTTGCTTACCCATCTTCTGATGTAACAATTAATACTCATGCTGAAGAAGAGCTTTATTAATTATAAAAAATAGCTCTATTTAGTTGTTTTATTAAATTTTTTCTGCCACTCTCTTATGAGGTGGCTTTTTTTTTGAAATAAATGAATAAATTTGAATTTTTTAAAACTGATGCAATTCAATCAAGTTACGGGGGGCAATTCAGCTATAAAGTGATTGGGCCTTGTTGCAGGTTATATGATAGAGAAGAGTTGCCTTGGCCATGTTGTAGGCTCGCTTGGCGCAGTAAAGAGCCAAGTTGGAGAAGGATAGGAACTAGATTTGTAGCAGATATGGCCTCAAGGAAATGTCCATCGTATTCAGTTGAAATTTTAGAACCAGGATCAAAACCTGTAGAAACTGTCATCACTCTTTTCTCAAAGAAGTTTTCTTCAGAAATTCAAGAATGGTGGTATAGCAAAAAACCAGGTTCAAAAGAACCTGGTAATGTATTGCCAGAAAGTATTTAAAGTATTATTTTAACCTTTTGGTTTAGGTGGCATATAACCTTTTAGACCAGAGCATTCAAGGCTATCAATTGTATCTACTCCAGTTGTTGAGTTAGTTCCTGTTGCTCTCTCACATAATGATTTCCTCTGAGAAAGATCAAGATTCGCATCAGTAAAGTCTGTTCCATCTATGATCGCCCCATCAAAAACACTTTTCATTAGCTCGCCATTTGTAAGATTTGCATCTGAAAAATCAGCATTATCAAAACGTACAGCATATGCAATAAGATCTTTCATGTTAGCGCCTTTGAAGCTAGAGTTTTTTGCAGTTGTTACGCTCATATATGCACCTTGCAGATTGGCTTCGCCTAAATCTTGATTAGATAAATCATATTTTACATATTCATTATTTTGAAGATCTGCACCATGAAGATTTTCTTTCAATCCATCTACTGATGAAGGATCACTGGGATAAAGTGCATTTGTAGATACTGGATTAAGAAGTAAACCAATAATTAATGGAAGAAAAATAAGAAGTCTTTTGAAAGAC
Source organism: Prochlorococcus sp. AG-670-O11 (assembly GCA_003211335.1). The sequence continues at coordinate 10,817 of QCTA01000009.1, forward strand.
TTGTTTAGTGATGAAAAAATAGAAACCATTTCGATCGACATCAAATTAAAAAAAACCATATGACTATTATTTCATGGGTTGGTCATTTACAACCCTACTGCTCACGAACTGTTGCAGTTTATTTAATTTCTGCAGTCAAAAAATCTTTTGCAAGATAAGTATTAGGGAAAATTTTTTGGGCCTCTTTAAGCAAATCGCTTGGCTTGATTGGACTTCTTTGGGTATATCTAGGACTTAAATGTGTGATAATTAGTTTCTTTGCGTTAGATAACAGTGCAGTTTTTGCAGCCATTATTGTTGTTGAATGTAATTTTTCGTAAGCCATTTTTTCATCTTCTTTAGAAAATGTAGATTCATGGACCAACAAATCAGCATTTTTGGATAGGTTAACCGCCGAGTCGCTAAAAACTGTATCAGTACAGTAAACAAAACTTTCACCTTTTCTTGGCGGACCACAAAACTCTTGTCCATTAAAATATCTCCCATCTTTCAACTCAACTGTCTTACCTGCTTGTAATTCTGAATATATTGGTCCTCGCGGAATGTTTAAATCCTCTGCTTTTTTGATATCGAATATTCCAGGCTTATCTTTTTCGTTTACACGATAACCATAAGCAGGTAGTCGATGTTTTAGACAGGCACATCGAACTTCTATTTTATTGCTTTCAAATAAGATTTTATTTAGCGAAGCAAACTCTTCAACCTCTATAAAACTTAATGGAAATGACAACTTGCAATAACTACTCTTAAGTGCAGAAAGTACAAAGCTTCTTAACTCAGCAGGACCATAAATTTCAATACCATTACTATTTCCTGATAATCCTAATGTAGCCAAAAGCCCTGGTAAACCGTAAATATGATCACCATGCATATGAGTAATAAATATCTTCTTTATTTGTGAAGACTTAATATTACTCTTCATTAGTTGATGCTGTGTACCTTCTCCACAGTCAAATAACCATACTTCAGCTGTTTGAGATAACTTAAGTGCTAAGGAAGAGACATTTCTTGTTAAGGTCGGCACCCCAGAACTTGTCCCTAAGAAAGTTATGTTCACTTATAATAATATTTTTATTTTGATATCTAGACTAAATCTAGACTTTTAGTCAAACTAAGGCAAATGCAAAATTTGTTTTTCAAACATAAAGTTTTTAAAATTTTAAAAATTTCTCATAAATGTTTTTTTATTTGCATTATATTTTTTTGTGTTTTTAAGAATCAAACTGCATCTGCTGCTAGAGAACCTTTGATAAGGGTCCTTATATCCAAAAATAAAAATTTAAGGATAAGATCTGATAAATCAATTCCATTAATTATAAAAGGACAAAAATTTCCAAATAAAAAAATTAAAGGTTTAACTTTAAAAAAGGAGAGTAATAGAACAACAATATCTTTTGATGAAAATAAACAAAAAATTTATGATTTGGAAAATAAATCAAAATTCGTAGTTAAATCTTTTGATGGAAGAGGTATTTGGGTTGGTCAGAAAAGATATTCAGGGATATTAAATCTATTTGTTCTTGATTCTGAAATATTAGTCATTAATATTCTTGGAATTGAAAACTATCTGAGTAGTGTGGTTGGCTCAGAAATGCCTGCTAAATGGCCTTTTGAGGCTTTAAGAGCTCAGGCTATCGCTTCAAGGACTTATGCTTTGAAGCAAAAAGGAAATTCTCTTTATGATATTGATTCAACAAATAAGAATCAAGTCTATAGTGGGCTAGAGGCTAGAACTTATAAAACCATAAGGGCAGTAAGAAGTACAAGATCATTAGTTTTGACATATAAAAATAAATTGATTAATGCCTTATTTCATAGTAGTTCAGGAGGTATGACTGAAAATAGCCAAGATGTTTGGAAGAATGAGTATCCATATTTATCTAGTGTTAAAGATTTTGATAAAAATAATCCAAAACTAAGATGGCAGAAAAAATTTTCAAATGAAGAATTAAAAAGCTTGTTTCCTAAAATTGGTGGGATAAAAAAAATTGAGATTCAAAATATAACTAATACTGGAAGAGTAAAGAATGTAAAACTATTGGGAGATTATGGTTCTGACCAAATGTCAGGGGTTGATATTAGAAAAAGAATGAATCTTAAAAGTAATTTTGTGAGATTTAAATTTATTGAAGATAATGAAATTGAATCAAATAACAATTATTCCAAACTATTAACAACTAATAAATTTGAAGATGAACCTCTATCCCATGTTGTGAAAGCTGGGGATAGTTTGACTGATATTGCTTATAAGTACAACGTAAATGTTTATGAAATAATTGACTTAAATAGTATTAAAGATTCTTCATTAATTAACATAAATCAAAAATTATTAATTCCAAGAAATAGCTCTAATTCATCATCAAATGTAGAAAAAATTTTGGTTGTTTCAGGATATGGATCTGGTCATGGTGTGGGAATGAGTCAATGGGGAGCAAGATATATGGCTTCCAAAGGTCAAAAAGCAGAGAGAATATTAAAACATTTTTATAAGGGTGTAAGAATTAAACCGTTTAGCAAAAATTACTTATAAAAAATTATTTTGCATTAAGAACTAATTTGGGATGTAATGTGGTTTTTTCTTCATTAATAAAACCCATTCCTAATAGGATTTTGTTATGGTCAATAATTTTTATTGGTTTTTTGTAATCAAAAGAGCGGCTTTTAACAAAATTATTAGCATCAAATTTAATTATTCTTCCTGTTTGCCAAAAGTTAACTTCTTCTTGATTAGCTAAAATTAGTGTTGAAATATGATCAAGAGCAGAAATTGTGGGAATAATAAAAGGTACGTTTTTGTGATTAAGATCACTTAGATCAGATATCTTTATAGAATTTTTCTCATGGAATCCACAAGCTGAAATCCTTTTAAGTTTCAAAAGACAACCCTCAGAATCTAAGATCCTGCCCAAGTCTCTAGCGATGGATCTTATATAAGTTCCTGAGGAACAAGACACTTTTATTTCTAATATTCCATTTATTTGATCCCATTTGTTTAGAACTAATTCTTCTATTTCTACCTCTTTTGGTTTTAATTCAAATTCCTCATTTTTTAAAGCTTTTTTGTATGCTCTTTCACCATTAACGTGAACACTAGATACCTTTGGAGGTACTTGTTGGATAATACCTCTGAAGTTATTTAAATATTTATCTAATTGCTTATGGCTCAAAACAGGCCAATCTTTTTTGTTAAGAATTTCGCCTTGCATATCGTCAGTTTTTGTTCGTATGCCTAATTTTATTTGGCCAATATAGGTTTTATCTTGAGGTAAATATTGAATAAATCTTGTAGCACTACCTATCGCAATTGGTAAAGTACCTGTTACATCGGGATCTAAAGTACCTGTGTGGCCAACTTTTTTGGTACGTAATAATTTCCTTATTTGTTTAACGCAATCATGAGAGGTAAATCCTTTCTCTTTATTTATTGCTATAAATCCATCTTTAATTTCCATTTTAATATTAAGATTCCTATGAGAACTATTTCTTACTATTTTATTATTTTTAAATAAGGAATTATTAAAGTAAGAAATTGAAAAAAGATGATTTCATAATAAAAGAATTTGTAGATGATGCTTTTGATTTGAAATCACACTTAATGGAATTCTTGTCTATCGAGCAGGGTGATTTAGATGGCTTCCTCGAAAACGCAAAGATGGATTTAGCCAATCTTCATCCCGGAGGTAGTTTAAGTGAGGCTGAAGACTTTTATAAAGAAATTGTAGGAGATAAGCATTTGGCAGATTTGGCCGCCTGGCATATTTCAAGTAAAGATTATATTGCTGACACTTTAAAACTTCAGCAGAGATTTTCAAAAAATTTGGTCTTAGATTTTGGAGGAGGGATTGGTACTCATGCTTTAGCTAATGCAATGTCTCCAAAGGTTGAGCATGTTTTTTTCGTTGATATTAATAAAACAAATAGAGAATTTGTTGAATATAGGTCTAAAAAACTTGGTGTGGGTAATAAACTTACTTTTTGTAAAACAATTCAGGAAACAAAAATATCTAGATTTGATACGATCGTATGCCTTGATGTATTAGAGCATTTATCTGATCCGGCTTTTCATCTTGATACCTTTCATAAAATTATGGGTCCTAACTCAATTGGATTATTTAATTGGTATTTTTACAAAGGAGAAAATAATGAATATCCCTTTCACGTTGATGATGAGCAAATTGTTGAACAATTTTTTAAGACTCTACAATTAAAATTTGTAGAAGTTTTTCATCCTATTCTTATTACGACAAGATCTTATAAAAAGAATTAAAGAACTACATTTACTCTTTTTCTATTTCTTAAATTCCTTTTGATACTGTCAAAGCTTACAGTTCCTTCTTTTAGGGCGAAAAGTGTATCATCCTTTCCTTTTCCAACGTTAATTCCTGGTAAAAAAGAAGTACCTCTTTGACGGATTATGATAGACCCAGCTGATACTTTTTCTCCTCCATAAGCTTTAACTCCGAGTCTTTTAGAATTTGAATCTCTTCCATTTCTGGTTGATCCGGTACCTTTTTTATGTGCCATTGGTAAAAATTAGTTTTCAGGATTTGAGGCCTTTGGGCTAGTACTCTTTTTTTTAACTTCTGTTTTTGAAGATGTTTTGGGAGTACTTTTTGCTATTGATATAGATTTTACCATAACTCTTGTGAGTTCTTGTCTGTGACCCATTTTTCTACGTGTCTTCTTTTTAGGACGCATTTTATATACTATTATCTTCTTATCTCTCTTATGAGAAACCACTTCTAGTTCAATTTTTGCATTTTTTACGTAAGGCTGACCAAGTGAAATATTATCTTTATCCTTTATTAGGAGAATTTTATCAATAGTAATTTTATCTTTTTCTTTAGCATTTAACCTATCAATATCATAATATTTATCAACTTCAAACCAGAATTGTTGACCTGATGTCTCAGCTATTGCGTACAAATTTTCGTTTTTTGCAGAGCTGTTAGAGGGTTTTTTGGAAGAAGTCATATAATGAGGACGCCGAGAGGCTCAAATTTATTAATTTGATTAAGCCTTTTTAGCAGTCTTGGATTTTTATCTATCTTCTTATTTTATAGTGTAATTAGTCAAGGTTTATTATTAAATTCTTTTATTAAACTTGAGGTTTTAACAAATGGTGGCAAGAAAAACATATATTTTAAAACTTTATGTAGCTGGTAATACTCCCAATTCAATGCGGGCTTTGAATACTCTTAAAGAAATTCTAGAGAATGAATTTAAAGGAGTTTATGCTTTAAAAGTAATAGATGTACTTAAACAACCGCAACTTGCTGAAGAAGATAAGATTTTGGCAACACCAACCCTCGCCAAAATTTTACCTCCGCCTGTTAGAAGAATAATTGGTGATTTATCAGATAGAGAAAAAGTTTTAATTGGATTAGATTTACTTTTTGATGAATTATCAGAGAGTGAATATAGTGGAAGTACAAAAAATAAATAAAAACTTTTATAATTAAAACCTATTACATAAATTTAAAAATAATTTTCGGCCAAAATCCATGAAAGATAAAAAAATTAGTAAATCAAATAAAATGCAAGTACAAAAATTACCTACCGGGATTGTGGGTTTTGATGATGTATGTAGGGGCGGCTTACCATCCGCCAGAAGTACTCTTGTTAGTGGCACCTCCGGAACTGGAAAAACTGTTTTTTCTCTACAATATTTACATCATGGAATTTGCAATTTTGATGAGCCAGGAATCTTTGTTACCTTCGAAGAATCACCTTTAGACATAATTAGAAATGCAGCAAGTTTTGGCTGGGATTTACAGAAATTAATTGATCAAAATAAACTTTTTATTTTGGACGCTTCCCCTGATCCTGATGGGCAAGATGTCGCTGGCAATTTTGATCTCTCTGGTTTGATTGAAAGGATTAGTTATGCGATTAGAAAATATAAAGCTAAGAGAGTAGCGATAGACTCAATAACAGCTGTTTTTCAGCAATATGATGCTATTTATGTTGTGAGAAGAGAGATTTTTAGACTTATTGCGAGATTAAAAGAAATAGGAGTTACCACCGTAATGACGACAGAAAGGGTAGATGATTATGGTCCAATAGCTCGTTATGGAGTTGAGGAATTTGTATCTGATAATGTCGTATTACTTAGAAATGTTCTCGAGTCAGAAAAAAGAAGAAGAACTTTAGAAGTTTTAAAACTGAGAGGCACAGTCCATATGAAAGGAGAGTTTCCCTTTACAATGGGAGATGATGGCATAAGTGTTTTTGCCTTGGGGGCAATGAGATTAACGCAAAGGTCCTCAAATATAAGAATAAGTTCAGGAGTTAAAGATCTTGATGAAATGTGTGGAGGTGGTTATTTTCAGGATTCAATAATTTTAGCGACTGGTGCAACTGGTACAGGTAAAACTATGTTGGTATCTAAGTTTATTGAAGATGCCTATAATAATAATGAAAGAGCGATACTTTTTGCTTATGAGGAATCTAGGGCTCAACTCAATAGAAATGCTACAAGTTGGGGAATAGATTTTGAAAAAATGGAAAGTGATGGATTGTTAAAAATTATTTGTGCATACCCTGAATCAACTGGCTTAGAAGATCACTTACAGATCATAAAAACTCAAATAAATCAATTTAAACCTAAAAGATTGGCAATCGACTCTCTTTCTGCATTGGCTAGAGGTGTAAGTTTGAATGCTTTTAGGCAATTTGTAATTGGAGTTACGGGGTATTCAAAACAAGAAGAAATAGCAGGCTTCTTCACAAATACTGCTGAAGAATTTATGGGAAGTCATTCTATTACAGACTCTCATATTTCAACTATTACAGATACGATTTTGTTATTACAATACGTAGAAATTAAAGGCGAGATGGCTAGGGCCATAAATGTTTTTAAGATGAGAGGTTCATGGCATGATAAAAGGATAAGAGAGTACATAATTACTAGTCAGGGACCTGAAATAAAAGATTCATTTTCTAATTTTGAACAAATATTTAGCGGTGCCCCTCACAGAATTAATTCTGATCAGAACATTCAGAATGTTTTTAAAGGTATTGAAAACTAGATTAATTCATTAACTTGAGAATCCGTAAAATTTCCCACATTACTAATTGTTTGAGCTAGCAATTCATCTTTGTCAGATTGTTCAAGAGGTAAATCAAACCAAAATGTTGTTCCTATACCCAATTCACTTGCCATTCGAATTTCTCCACCATGTTTCTCAATTATTCCTCTAACGATTGATAAACCTAATCCTGTACCCTGTTCGGTATGAACAGCATTTTCAACTCTATAAAAACGATCAAATATTTTCTCTTGGTCAGGTTGGGATATCCCTGAACCTGTATCTGCAATTTCAATTCTTACTTTGGGTAATGGTGAAACTAATTCACATTGAGGGACGTCTTTATTATTGTTAGGAGGAAAGGCTGGGCAAGAATCAGGCCAAGTATAAGCCCTGATTTTAAGAGTGCTATTTTTGGGGCTGAACTTCAAACCATTACCTAGTAAATTATCAAAAACTTGTAAAAGTAAGTCAAAATTTCCGAGAATTGATGGGATGTTTTCCTCTATATCATGCGCTAAGGAAACATTTTTTTCAGTAGCATTAAGTCTATAATTTCTTAGTGTTTGCTCAATAGCAGGCTTAATTTCCATAGGCTCTAACTGTATTATTTTACCTGATTCCAATCGTGATAAATCAAGAACATCATTAACAAGTCTTGTTAATCTATCAGTCTCTGAATTGGCAATACCCAAAAATTCAAGTTGCTCTTCATTAGAAAGTTGATCTTTTAAATCATATAATGTCTCCACATAACTTTTTATATTAAAAAGTGGTGTTCTAAGTTCATGAGAAACATTACTTATAAATCTATTTTGTGCTGCATTAAGTTCAACTTCTCTTGTTAAATCCTGTATTGTTACTGCGATTCCTTTTAATTCAACTTTATTTGTATCTAAAACAGACTGCAAAACAATTCTTAGCGTCCTTGCAGGTTCTCCCAAACTGCACCTTAAATCGTCATTTTCTTTTTCTCTATTTAAAATTGACTCTATATTGGCGTGTAAGTCGTTAGATAAAATTTCAGGAATCTCATTTAAAAGATATTTACCTTCTAAGAATCTTCCTTCCCAACGAAAAAGTCTTTTTGCTGTGGGATTAGTTAAAACAATTTTACCTTTAGAGTCTAATAATATTGCCCCGTCTGCCATAGTGGCTATTAGTGACTGTTGCTTTATCTGAGCAGCTTTAAGCTCTTCAATATTTGCTTCATCATAATCCTCTAGTTGAGAAGCCATTCGGTTAAAACCTGTTAATAATTCGCCTAGATCACCAGTCATAGGTAAAGAAATCCTCGATTTGAAATTGCCTTTTGAAATTTCTCTGACACCCCTAACTAATTCTCTTACAGGTCTTGTTATCGTTAATGCATTAAATACTGCACCAAGTATCACTAAAACCCATATAGAAATGAAGACTGCTATTGTTACTTCTCTTGTTAAAGCAGCACTTGCTAAAGCCTTTTTGTTAGGCGTAACTCCCAAAGCTAATGTTCCAAGATACTTACCCTTCCACAACATTGGCACAAATACATCTGTCACTTGTCCTTGAGGAGTGGAATGTTGTCTTACTAGGGGGAATTGAGGTCTTTTCTTTAATTCAGATGGTAACTTTAATCTTCTAGTTAATTGAAATTGATTATCTGAACTCTTGGGTGTAGCACTAATTGGAATTCCAAGTTGAACAACATCTTCAGCATCAGTGAAAAAAATATAACGTAAATTTCTACTTGATCTCCAAAACTTTTCTGCAACGTTTGATATCTCTTTCTTTTGATTATTAGCCACTAGTTCAGTTACATTGCCTGAGAGTAAAAGGCCTAGATCTCTTGCGTATCTTGTGTCATTCATCCCCGCATCTCTTTGAATACTATTAAGAGAGAAAAAAGTTATTCCAGTCATTAAAAGGCTCACTACAAGAGTAGCTATTGCTAATAATTTTGTTCTTAAACTAAAACGGCTCCACCAAGTGAAAACTCTATTAGACCAGTATTCAGGGCTATTGTCATCAATCATTTGCTTCGAAGGAATAATTTTATTTTATTAGAATCATTGACATATATCATCTAATGAGTCCCCTCAAACATTTTATTTTTTCTGACTTGATGACCAATATCTTTTCTATAAAACATACCTTCAAAACTAATTTCTTTCAAATTCTTATAAGCCTTTTCAAAGACCTTATCAAAATCTTGGCCTTGACAAACAATACTAAGAACTCTTCCTCCATCTGTGACGTATTCACCATTTGAACTAAGAGATGTTCCAGAATCGAAAATTTGACAATCTTCGGGATCAATATTTCCGTAATTTATGGGAAACCCTTTTTCGTAAGTATGAGGGTAACCTTTGGAAGTTGCGATCACACAACCGCTGAATTTATTAGGCATTTTAATTTTTTCGTTTCCAATAAGATTGCTCGTTGCACATTTTTGTAAAAGGATTACAAAATCTTTATCCATTAAAGGCATTATTGTTTGGCATTCTGGATCACCAAACCTACAGTTATATTCTATAACTTTTGGACCTGTTTTTGTGATCATTAATCCAAAATATATAACCCCTCTGTAGTCGATATTCTTTCTTAACAAAGCATCAATTGTAGGTTTAATTATTTCATTTTTAATACTTTCAAGATAGCTTTTTGTAATAAGTGGAGTAGGCGAATAAGCTCCCATGCCGCCCGTATTAGGGCCTTTATCATTTTCCTTAAGTCTTTTATGGTCTTGAGCTGTAGGAAGTAAAACATATTTTTCCCCATCGCAAAGAGCAAAAACTGAAACTTCGGGACCTTCAATTTTTTCTTCCAAAACAACTATTTCGCCAGCATCCCCAAATTTACCTTTAAATATTTCTTCTGTAGCATTAAGAGTTGCTTCTCTTGATTCTGGGATGAAAACACCTTTTCCTGAAGCTAATCCGTCAGCTTTTACTACTAATGGATTTGGAGATTTAGAAATAATTTCCTTTGCTTGTTTTAATGACGTAACTTTCCAGAAATTTGCAGTCGGAATATTTGCGTCTTTCATAAATTCTTTTGCCCAAGATTTACTTGATTCTAATTTGGCTCCATCTGCGCCAGGACCAAATACATCAAAATTATTATCCCGAAGGACCCCCCCTAAACCGTCAGCTAAGGGATTCTCGGGTCCTATTACTACTAGATCAATTTTAAGATATTCTAGTCTTGGGATTAATTCTTCAAGATTGTTTAAATCTAGACTAATTCTCTCAGATTTATTTATTTTTTTTGAGCCAGCATTACCTGGTAGGAGATAAATTTTTTTTATTAATTCATTTTTTTGGATCGCCCATGCCAATGCATTTTCTCTACCACCATTACCAATTATTAAAATATTTTCTAGTTTATTAGAATTTTTGGAGTTAATTGTATTAATACTCATGAATTAGTTAATTAAAGATACTAGGGTTTATGAAGAAAAAAACCAGTTAAGATAAATTATATATAATTTATTAAGCATTTATATTGCTAGCTAATAATTAAATTTTATTCTACTTTTAGTTTTCAAAGGGGTTTTCAATGAATAGTAAATTAAAATTGATTTATGAAGGTAAAGCAAAAAAAATATTTGCTTATAAAGATTCAGATAAAGTTATTATTGAATTCAAAGATGATGCAACAGCTTTTAATGCGCTGAAGAAAGCCAAATTTGAGGGTAAAGGGGAATTGAATTGTCTTATAAGTTCAAAAATATTTGAGTTTCTTATCAAAAACAACATACCAACACATTACCTTGGGCTAAAAAATAATAATTCAATGATTGCTCAAAAAATAAAAATTATCCCACTTGAAGTTGTTCTCAGAAATACTGCATATGGATCTCTTTGTAAACAGACTACAATTGAGCCAGGATCAGTTTTGGACAGACCCTTGATTGATTTTTATCTTAAAAATGATACTCTTAATGATCCTCTTCTAACAAAAGATAGAATTAAATTATTAAAAATAATCGATAATGATGAACTAGATTTTATTAGTAATATGACATTAGAAATCAATAAACTTTTAAAGAAATTTTTCTACAATATAAATTTAGATCTTGTAGATTTTAAATTAGAATTTGGATATACGGTTGATGGCCATATTGTTTTAGGAGATGAGATTAGTCCTGATAATTGCAGATTATGGGATCTTAATCAAAAAAATGGTATTATAGTTAGTCTAGATAAAGATAGATTCAGAAATGATTTAGGTGGCTTTATTGAAGCCTATAGTGAAATTAATAAAAGAATAAATAATTTCATTTAATTTAATTCAAAAGACTATTAACTTAACTAGTTTTAAATATTATGCAAAATAATCTTCAAAAATTTAAAAAGGCCTTAACAAGCATAACTGTATTCTCTGTAGTTTTGGCTTCAAATAATTCAGAATTAGCAGCGAAGTATTTGCTTGATCAAGAAGAAGGAATTAAAAAAAATACAATGAATATTCAAAAGATAAATAAATACTCAAGTGAACCGATATCAGCGTTTGAATTTGAGGAAAAAGATAATGTACTAATTGTAGATAATGGTGAAAAAATTTCTGAGGAGAATGTGCTCATTTCAGAAATAATTATTGAAGGTTGGGAGAATCATCCTGAGGGTAGAAAGTTAGAATTAGCCGCTTATGATTCTATGACAATCAAACCTGGAAGCATAATTAACAATAAAATTTTAAAGAATGATTTAAATTCAATCTATGCAAGTGGATGGTTTTCAGGGGTAAAGATTAAATCTCAAGATAGCCCATTGGGAGTAAGACTGATAGTAAGCGTTGTGCCTAATCCAATCCTAAGAGAAGTCAAACTTAATCCGAAAAATAAAATTATTCCTAATAAATTTGTAGAAGAAATTTTTACTAAGGATTATGGGACCACTCTAAATCTAAATGAACTCCAGAATAGAATAAATACCATTAAAAAATGGTACGAAGAAAAAGGTTATTCCCTCTCGAGAATAAATGGTCCCGAAAGAATCTCAGGTGATGGAATAGTAAGTTTAAATATAGATGAAGGGATAATTTCTGATATTGAATTGAGGTTCTTAGGGTCAGATGGAGAACCTAATGTTGATGGGAAACCTAGAAAAGGGAAAACAAAAGATTGGGTCATAAAGAGAGAATTGAAGACAATACCAGGTTCAACATTTAATAGAATAATATTAGAAGAGGATATAAAAAGACTTTACGCTACATCCTTGTTTGATGATGTAAAAGTATCTCTTGCTCCAGATAAAAAAAATCCTGGGAAAGTAATCATTATTTTAGATATAAGTGAGCAAAGAACTGGTTCATTAACTGGAGGTCTTGGGTATAGTAACGGTGCAGGTGTCTTTGCACAAATTGGTTTGCAAGAAACTAATGCTTTTGGAAGAGCATGGTCTAGCAATGTAAATATAAATCTTGGTGAATACTCAACAACTTATAATTTCTCATTAAGTGATCCTTGGATTAAAGGGGATAATTATAGGACCTCTTTTAGAACAAATGTTTTCCTAAGTCGTGATTATCCTCAAGAATTTAAAAGCGAAAATAATGGAAGACTTTATGCTATTCCTGGTCCTAGCAGTTCTACTGAATATCCTTTTTCTTCAATAGTTTTGGAAAAATCAGGAGGAGGGTTTGCATTCTCGAGACCTCTTAATGGTGGGGATCCTTTTAAAAAATCAAAATGGAAAGTTTTAAGTGGAATGAATTTTAAAAAAGTGTCACTAATTGATAGTGATGGAAATGAAAAACCTTTTGGAACTTTAAAACCTACAACCGCCAATGTGCACGAAGTTATATGTTTAGGATACAAACCAAATCCGAATTATTGCCCAGAAGAAAATATTTTAGTAAGTGTTATTGCAAGTGCATCAAGGACCGATTTAAATAATTCGGTAAATCCAACCTCAGGAAATAAACTTATTTTTGGAAGTGAACAGTTTTTTAAGGTAGGACATACTTCTCCAACTTTTAACAGGATGAAAGCTACATATGCTTTTTTTATCCCCACAAAATTGATAAATTTTACTAAAGAGTGTAAGTCTAGTGATGTTGTTAATAGTGATTGCCCTCAAACTATTGGATTCGAATTTAAAGCTGGAACAATTATAGGAGAATTACCTCCTTATGAGGCATTTTGTATGGGAGGTTCTTCCTCTGTCAGAGGTTGGAGCTCTTGTGATCTTTCTGTAAGTAAAAGTTTTGTGGAAGCGACTGCTGAATATCGTTTCCCCGTATGGAGAATGATATCAGGAGCTTTATTTGCTGATATTGGAACTGATTTAGGATCGCAAGATAACGTTCCAGGAAAACCTGGTAAATTATTACAAAAACCTGGTACTGGTTATTCTCTCGGAGGTGGTGTTGGTGTTAAGACACCCATTGGACCCTTAAGATTAGATATGGCTAGTAAAGACTTAAGCGGTGATTGGAGATATACTCTCGGAGTTGGATGGAAATTCTAAGTGTTTTTGTGGCCTCCTAATTACGATTTTTGTTACACAATTTCTGGTGTTATAACTAAAGAAGGTGTAGGACTTCATAGTGGTGAAAAAACAAAAGTAAAAATTTCACCTTACGAAAAAGAGGGTTATTATGTTTCCTTCGCAGATAAGCCTGATGAGATTTTTCAGTTAAATCAAAATCTAATTGGGAGCACTATGTTATGCACTGCAGTTAAATTCGCAGGAAGAAATTTATATACTATCGAACATTTATTAGCCTCATTGGCAGGTTGTGGATTGAGTTATATACATATTGAAGTTGATGGTAAGGAAATACCACTATTGGATGGATCAGCAATTCAATGGGTTAAGGCATTCGAAGAAGTTGGTATTAAAAGAGTTCC
>QCTA01000010.1 GCA_003211335.1 Prochlorococcus sp. AG-670-O11
TTGGGAATAAAATTGGAGGCTTCAATGGAGATGCCTGCGGTGCGAGTGTTGTACTAGTCGAAACTGCAATGTTATTTATGAATGCAATTCTTTTATAGGAAGTTCTAAATAGAAAATATTTTTCTTCTTAAGATTTTTTAATTCCTTAACATCATTAATTGAGGAGTTTTCAAGCAATATCAAATCTCCGCCAATTTGTTTTGCTAATTTCCTCGCTAAAAAAAGTCCAACACCAGTGCCATCATTCTTCTTAGCCGCAGATCCTCGAAAGCCTTTTTGAAAAATTTTCTCATTTTCAATTTTGGTTATTTTTTTACCATCATCAAATATGCACAGACCTTTACTCATAATGGTGAGTCCAATCTCAGCATCTTTTTTGCGCATATTTAAACGCATTTTCTAATAAATTGGCCACAATTTCAGCAATTACAGCATATTTAGCCTCTAATTGCGATAAAGTCCAATCTGGCCAATAAGAAGGTTCAGTCCAGTCTCTATTCTCTAAGTTCGCATTAGCTTTACCCCTTTCTAAAATTGGCTTCAATAAACTCTGAACAGTTATAAGTTTTTTATTATCTAAATTTGGTGGTAATAGTAATCTTTCCTCTCCAATTTCTAGAGGAAGTTGAATAGGTGAATTTAATTGCCCAAAAGAGTCCATATAATTATTAATTTGTTTTTGCTCTATTATCATGCGTTCGACTATTTCAATAGAGTCATCATCTGAACCAAGTCTTTTTATTAGTAATTTTGCATATGTCCTAAGAGCAGCCAATGGATTCCTCAATTGGTGGACTATAACATTGACCTGATTTTTTAAATAATTAATTTCTTCATTTTTATTTTGACGTTCTAATTCGATAGAAACGCATTTAGCTAAAGATAGCGAAAGTGCTTTTAATCTAGAGTCAAGAGATACTGGCCAATTCCCCCCTCTCAAATCAGTTTCCACCCTAAGGGCACCAAGTAGGATATCGTTTTCTTGAAGCGGGTACCATCTTCTATTAGGAGAAGAAACTTTTAGTGAAGGATCATCTTCTACTGATATTAGAAACCTATCAATTTGTGGCCATTGACCAATCATTTCAAAAGATGCTTTAGTTCCTTGCTCATTTGAAGCAAGATACATAACCAAATGAGTCACTCCCATTGAGCAACCAAAACTCTCTAGCTGCTTTATGATTAATTCTTCAAATTTTTTAGAGAGCTTCATAATTAGTGAAATTAAAAAAAACCTGAAAAAGGACTTGTAAAATATGAAAAAAGTATTAAGATATATAAAGAGGTCTGACTTTAGCCAGCCTTAAATATGAACATTTAATCATATTTTAAGCTACATCAGGGGTTGATGGGTCCTCTATGTAATTTAAGTGAATTCAAAATCACAGATATAAGATTAGTAAAAATAAATAAGGCTAATCTCATTTATAATTTCAGGAGTACCAATCAATGTCAAAAAAGAGAAAAAGAATCAGCAGAAGAAGATTGGCTGGCCAAAGAGTTATGGCACATGTACCTATCTATCATATCGAAACTGGCAAACATAAACCAGTTACAGCTGCAAGAAGATTTATAGCTGAAAATGCTTTGTCTGCTCCTTCAGTTTTCAATGTTCGAAGAAATGAACATACCACTGATAGGTTTTTTTGGGGTGAAAAAGGTTTATTTAGCGCCCAATATGCTGAAGAAAATCATTTTTTATTTCCATCACTAAAAGTCGTAGTTGAGGGAATTGGCGAAGAAAAAATATTTGAAGGTCTAGAACTTACTGCAGATGATTGGGAAGAGATTGAAGAATACGAATATGCTTTCGTTTAAAAAATATTATTTATATTTGAACTTATAAAATCAATTAAATTAGAATCAATTTGATGGGATCCCTCAAATTCTATTAATTCACAAAATTTAGAAGACTTACTTTTTTACCGTTTCATGAATAATTCTTGAAGCATCTATAGGCACCACGTCATCAAATAAACCATGACTAACAATTAATGGTGGGCATTGTTCTCCTGGAGCCCAGTTTGGGTGGGGATAACCACTACAAGCAACAATTAGACCTAAATTTAATTTCAACCCTGCATCTATTGCCATAGCTGCCCCCTGAGAAAAACCCAACAAAATTGTTTTTTCTATTGGAATCTGATCAGTATCAAATTTTTTAAATGTACCTAGAAGTTTATTTACTTCAACCTCAGCCCCCCTCCAATCATGTGGGTATAATTGATACCACTGTCTTCCCTGACCACTTGGATGTAATCCAGAAGCCCTCAAAGAAATTACCTCAAAATCAAGTTTTATTTTTTCTATAATTTCCCTTCCAATTGTTAAAAGGTCATCTGCATCGGCTCCCCCAGCCGTGTAGCAAAATTATTCTATGAGTTGCGGTTTGAGAACTAATCTCTACAAATTCATGATCAATATCATATTTCATGTTTATATTCTTAAGTAAGTAAACTTTTCAATAATGTCACCATTAGCCCTAGTAAGTGTCTCTGATAAAAAAAATATAATCCCATTTTGTATAGATTTGGTAGAAAAATTTAATTATAAAATTCTATCAAGTGGAGGAACTGCTAAACATCTAATGGAGGCAAAGATTCCAGTTATTAAAGTCGCAGATTTTACTAATTCTCCAGAAATACTTGGAGGAAGAGTTAAAACTTTACATCCGAAAATCCACGGAGGGATATTAGCTAAAAGAACAGATGAGGAGCATAAAAAAGATGTAAAGGCTTACGATCTTGAACTAATTGAATTAGTAGTTGTCAATTTATATCCTTTTAAAAAAACTGTTGAAAAGGGATCTAAATGGGAAGATGCTATTGAAAATATTGATATCGGAGGACCATCAATGATTCGTTCTGCAGCTAAAAATCATAAAGACGTTTCTGTTTTAGTCGATCCTAGTCAATATCAAGAATTTCTTGAAGAGAGTAAAAAAGGGGAGTTAAAAGAAACATATAAAGCAAAATTAGCACTTGAAGCTTTTCAACATACAGCTGACTATGACACTGCGATATCTAATTGGATAAGAAAAGAAAGAGGTTTACAATCTTCCCAATATATTGAATCTTATCCACTAATCAAAACCTTAAGATATGGGGAGAATCCTCATCAAAAAGCTTTTTGGTATGGTTTAAATAATATTGGATGGAACTCAGCAGAACAGTTACAAGGGAAAGAGTTAAGTTATAACAATCTATTGGATCTTGAGTCGGCACTGTCAACAGTTTTAGAATTTGGCTATGAAGAAAAAGATGAGCCTACAACAGACACGTTTGCATCTGTTATTTTAAAACACAATAATCCTTGTGGTGCTTCTGTAGGTAATTCAGCCTCTGAAGCATTTTTGAATGCTTTGAAATGTGACTCAATTAGTGCATTTGGAGGAATAGTTGCTTTTAATTCAAATGTGAATAGTGAAACCGCAATTAACCTCAAAGATATTTTCTTAGAATGTGTCGTAGCTCCATCTTTTGATGCAGAGGCTTTAGAAATTTTAAAAATCAAAAAGAATTTAAGAATTTTAAAGTTTTCAAAAGACCAAATCTCAAAAAAGAAACAAACTTCTACTAAATCAATAATGGGAGGATTACTCGTTCAAGATACTGATAATAGTGAAGAAGAAACTGAAAGTTGGATTTCAGTTACTAAAAAAATTCCAAGTACTCAGGATTATTTAGATTTGAGTTTTGCCTGGAAAATTTGCAAACACGTTAAATCAAATGCCATTGTGATTGCAAAAGATCAACAAACTCTTGGCATCGGAGCTGGACAAATGAATAGGATTGGAGCTTCAAAAATAGCTTTACAAGCTGCCAAAGAAAATGGTTATGGAGGCGTTTTAGCAAGCGATGGTTTCTTCCCATTCGCAGATACAGTAGAGCTTGCTAATGAATATGGAATAAGCTCAATTATTCAACCAGGAGGAAGTATACGGGATAAAGAAAGTATTGAAATGTGCAATCTAAAAGGGATTTCTATGATCTTTACAAATAAGAGACATTTTTTACACTAAATCAATTTGGTTTTGGATAATAAGTGATTTTGTTTGTCTTACGAAGAAGTGCCAGTCTTCCAGGGCCTGCACATAAAAAATAAAGAGAAATAGCTCCGTATATGAAAGAAAGTTCAAAAGCATAATTATGGCCTTCAACTACTGCTAATGGAAACCCCTCTAAACCTGTATCTAAAAGGTGAAAATAGACAGCGAATGCCATCGTAGAGAAAAGTCCAAGGGAACTAAGTCTTGCAAAAATTCCTAATGCTAATCCTAAAGGGCATACTAATTGAGTAATAGCGGCTCCATAAGTCCAAAGGACAGGGTCACCCGGTAAGAATGGGAAATATTTACCTACAACAAATTCTCCAAAGCCTTGAGGATCTTGAAGCTTTTCCAAGCCATGATGAATCATCAAAACGCTAAACCCAATCCTTAAAATAAATATAGATAATTCTCCTAAAATATTAACCTCTGAATTCGAAGAGGGATTAGCCACAACAACTTCAACCTTTTGAGGAGCCTTTGAAGTATTCATTTTAGCTGTTTGTTCTCGATTAAATTGTGTTGTGTCTTCCATACTTCAATTTATTTTTAGCCATTCTAGATAATAACGTAGATATTTAGGTGATATATATTTAATAAAGTTGAAAATTATGCAGAAAAGTAATATTTACTTACTAATAGCAATTAACTTTTCAATAACATCAGCGACTACCTTGTCAGGAGTAGAAGCTCCGGATGTAATACCTACCTTAACTTCACCATCTGGAATAAAATTTTTTTTCATAGTCAATTCAGATTCTAGAGGTTTATGACAAATTGAATTATTCTCTACAGAAATCCTATCTGATATATCAATATGAAAAGATTCAATATTATTAGTTATTGCAATTTCCTGTAAATGAGTCGTATTTGAAGAATTAAAACCTCCAATGACTACAAGAATATCCAAGTCTTCATCAACTAAAGAGAACATAGCATCTTGTCTTTCTTCTGTCGCATCGCAAATAGTATTAAAAGCTAAAAAATGATCATTAAGTTTTGCTGGACCATATTTTGTTAACAAAGTATTTTCAAAAAGTTTACCAATTTCCTCAGTTTCACTTTTGAGCATAGTCGTTTGATTTGCAACTCCTATTCTCTCAAGATGAATATCTGGATCAAACCCATTTGAACAAGCTTTTGCGAACTTTTTCATGAATTCATTTTTATCACCATTTCCTTGAATATAGTTCGATACGTATTCAGCTTCAGCCAAATCAAAAACGACTAAGTAATTTCCTGCAAATGATCTAGTGGCAAGAGTTTCTTCATGTTTATATTTACCATGAATAATAGAGGTAAAAGTGTGCTTTTTATGCTTCTCAACAGTATGCCAAACTTTAGAAACCCAAGGGCAAGTAGTATCAATTATCTGACAATTTTTTTCATGCAGTAATTGCATCTCTTGAACTGTAGCTCCAAAAGCAGGAAGAATTACTACATCCCCCGTTGAGACAGAGGAAAAATCCTTTATCCCATTTTTTGTAGAAATTATTTTTACATTCATCCTACTTAGATGATTATTAACAGTTGGATTATGAATAATTTCATTTGTCATCCAAATATCCTCTTTAGGATAATGTCTTCTTGTTTCATATGCCATTGCAACTGCTCTCTCAACCCCCCAACAAAAACCAAAGGATTTAGCGAGTTTTATTTTTAACCTACCTTGTTCAAAAGTAAAATCATTTTCTCTTATTGATCCTATTAAGTCACTTTGATATGAATCCCCTAAAGCCTTAGCACGCTTTGTAGGTGATTCAAAGCCTTTGCGGTTATACCTGCCCGAATGTTGTATGGCGTGTTT
This sequence comes from Prochlorococcus sp. AG-670-O11, assembly GCA_003211335.1. The sequence goes on from QCTA01000010.1 coordinate 5,856, forward strand.
TATAGCTTGAGTGTCCATAACTAAATATTACATCATTAGAACTAATTTAAAAAAAAAAAAAAAAGAAACCTGACATAAGTCAAGTTTCTTAATTTGTTTTTAAGTTTTAGATTATTTTGCAGATGCAAAGTCTGGATATGCTTCCATACCATGCTCTCCAATATCTAAACCTTGAGTCTCTTCTTCTTCAGATACACGAATTCCTCCGAATAATCCTCCGATAACAGACCAAGCGATCCAGCAAGTAACAAGTGTCCAGATAGCATAAGCTGCTGCACCAAGAGCTTGAACAAGAAGTAGATTAATACCACCACCATTGAACAATCCCATACCTGCTCCATCTCCTTGAACTGCAGTTCCCCAAAGACCAATAACTAAGGTACCCCATACACCACAAACTCCGTGAACAGAGAATGCACCAACAGGATCATCAATTTCTGCTGCATCAACTGCTGCAACTGAAAATACAACGATAATACCACCAACTAGTCCAGCGAACCATGCTCCCGCAAGAGTCATATCGCCACAACCTGCAGTAATACTTACCAAACCAGCAAGAATACCGTTAATGATCATTGTGAGATCTGGCTTTCCTGAAGTTAAAGTAGAAACAATAGTTGCTCCAATAGCACCAGCTGCAGCTGCAAGAGTAGTTGTTACAGCAACATATGGAACCCATTGATCCATAGCAAGTTGAGAGCCAGGATTAAATCCATACCAACCTATCCATAGAACCAGAGCACCTAAAGTAGCAATAGCCATATTGTGACCAGGCATAGCCTGTGGCTTTCCGTCGGAGTATTTACCGATTCTTGGTCCTAGAAGCATAGCTCCTACTAAACCTGCCCATGCTCCAACTGAGTGAACAATTGAAGAACCTGCAAAGTCAACAAAACCAAGAGAATCAAGCCAACCTCCATTCCATTTCCAGCTACCAGCAATTGGATAAATGAATGCTGTTAGTACAATCGCAAAAACAACAAATTCACCAAATTTAACTCTTTCAGCAACAAGACCAGAAACGATAGTAGCTGCAGTACCTGCAAAAGCAGACTGGAACAAGAAATCAACTGTTGGAACTAATCCAGCATCAGTAACCATATCAGCTGTTACTGTGGGATCAAAAAATAGGCCTCCAAAATATAGCCATCCGTCAGCAACACTTCCTCCGTACATTAATGAGTAGCCAATAAACCAATAAGAGGTTACAGCTAAAGCGAATACGAAAAGGTTTTTAGCAAGGATGTTGACGGCGTTTTTAGACCGACACATACCCGCTTCAACCATAGCGAAACCGGCGTTCATGAAGATCACTAAGATGGTAGCGATCAAAAGCCATAAATTGTTAGCAAGAAAAGCTGCATTCAACTCAGGTAAATCAGCTGCGTGAGCTGAAAGATTAAAAATACCTAAACCAAACAAAGCCAGAGGAACAGTTGCAAGCCACAACATTGAGCGGTTTGAACTGAATCCACGAATACTCCTCAAAAGGAGCATAGGTCCATTAACAAGACTTGCATCTTGAAGCTTGGACCTAGAGCGCCTTTGAGGCGTTTGCAAAGCAGTGGTCATAAATAAAAAATTAGTCTGCAAAAAAACAGGAGGTCCTGTTTCCTTTCATATATAATTTTGCTCAGAAAACTTATGTATGTCTAGTAGTCGTTTATACCAATTTAATAGTTGCACACTAAAAAATCTTTGTTAAATTAAGTTGTTTTAACGATTAAATTAAAAATTTCAAAAAAAATTAATCTAATTTTAACGGTTTAAATCCGTTCCAAGCTACATGATCTGAATGAAACTCAAAACAGCATGGCACTAATAACATACCTGCACTAATTGATTCTCTAAAAAGCTCTCCATACAATGGATCTGATTCATCTCCAGGGGCAAAATAATCTATATCTTTTCTTGTAATACAAGGAACTAAAACACTTTTACTTTCAGGAATTAAGCCTTTTAATTCTATTAAATGTTTTTGTCCTCTTTTCGTCTCCGTATCAGGGAAAAGAGCTACATTATTTTTTGTCCAAGTAGTATTTTTAACCTCAACATAAATGTTACGATTATCAGGATTTGAAGATTTTGGAGTTAAAAGAAAATCTATTCTACTTTTTTTATCTTTGCCATAAGGTACTTCAGACTTGATTTTAGCTATCTCCCCGAGTTTTTCTTTGAATAGGTTTTGTTCAATAACTTTTCTAATCAGTTTATTTGCAAATAATGTATTTATCCCAACCCAAACCTCTTTGTTATCACTTCCTATTACTTTTACTTGTTCCCAAGTCCAAGGTAGCTTTCTTGTAGTTGATGAAGAAAAGCTAATTCTTACGTTAGCTCCTTCGTTTAAAAGACCCTTCATCGGGCCTGTATTAGCACAATGGGCAGTAACTATTTCTCCATTTTCAAGCTGAATATCAGCGAGAAATCTTTTATATCTTTTAATTAAAATACCTTCAATTAATGGTTCAAATTCAATTATTCGATCATTCATAAATTGTGAACTAGATTAGAAACAAAATATAATGGAATCTAAATCTTCTTGAAAAGATTTAACTCAATATCAAATGCATTCATATTTTAAAAATAATGTGGCTTCAATTTCGTTTGCCACATCTCTAAGTAAAGTTGCGGGTTTTATAAGACAAATATTTATCGCTGCAGCCTTTGGAATTGGAATAACATACGACGCCTATAACTACGCCTACATAATCCCAGGTTTTTTACTCATTATTATTGGTGGAATTAATGGCCCATTACATAATGCAGTTGTAGCAGTGCTAACTCCACTTAAGAGGAGAGAGGGGGCCCTCGTATTAACAAAAGTAAGTATTAAACTAACTTTGTTATTTTTGATTCTAGGAGTAGTTGTATATTTTAATTCAGGTTTTCTAATAAACTTTATAGCCCTAAATTTAAGTGATGAAGCAAAATCTATCGCAACTTATCAATTAAAAATCTTAACTCCTTGTATTCCTCTTTCTGCTTTTATAGGGTTGAGTTTTGGAGCTTTAAATTCAAGAAATAAATTTTTCATATCAAGCATAAGTCCAGCTTTAACAAGTCTGACAACAATTTTATTTATTTCAGCCAGTTGGATCTTTAGTCATCAAAATACAAATTCTAATTATTTGTTTTATTCAGGATTACTAGCCAAAGCGACCTTAACAGGTACTTGTATACAATTTGCTGTTCAGTGCTGGGAAATCAATAAGATCGGCTTATTTAGATTTAATTCGGCTTGGCATTTATTTAAAAATGAAGAGAAAAGAATCTTCAAATTAATCGCTCCTGCAACAATTTCATCAGGTTTAGGGCAAATTAATGTTTTTGTTGATATGTTTTTTGCCTCAAGCTTTCAAGGTGCCGCATCGGGATTAGCATATGGCAATTTTCTTATACAAGCTCCACTGGGAGTTTTATCAAACGCTTTGATATTGCCACTACTTCCAAAGTTTTCAAAATTCAATAGTAAGCAAGAGAATAGAAACTTAGAAAAAAGTTTAATCTCAGGAATAGAATATTGTTTTTTAACAACTATTTTTTTGACTGGTTTTTTTATCACATTTAATAATCAATTAGTGCAATTTATTTTTCAAAGAGGGGCTTTTAATTCCGAAGCCGTATTTTTAGTAAAAAATATTTTAATTGCCTATGCTGTTGGAATTCCTTTTTATCTCTACAGAGATTTATTAGTTAGAGCTTATTATGCAATTGAGAACCCAAAGTTACCCTTTCAATTATCTTTCGCTGGTATAATACTAAATGTTTTCTTCGATTGGTTTTTAGTAGGAGCTCCAACTATTAATTATGGAAACTTATCTCCTTATAATTTTGGTGTTTTAGGTATAATCCTTTCTTCAGGAATAGTTAACTTAATTATTTGTATTTTTCTTACTACAAACTTTAATACTTATGGAATCAAAATCCCTAAAATTATTTTATTAAAAAAATTTGTTCTTATTTCATTAGCCTGCTCTATTACAAGCACAATTTGTTATTCAATTATCAAGGATATAAATGTTTTAAATTCGAACGTTTGGGGGCTATCTATATTAGTTTTAGGATTGTTGGCTTTTTTGATTATTTATTTTTCGATAACCAAGTTATTCGGGGTTAATAAATTAAAGCCACTAATCAAAATATGATTAAGAATCATAAATTATCAAGTATTTCCTCTAAATCACAAATTTGTGATGCAGTTATCAACTTTGACAAAAGAATTGTTTGATTTCCATCCCCAATTTTCACCTTAATAGCTTCTAAGCCTAATTTTGCAGCCTGCTGACTACCTTTATCTAAATTGCTAATACATTCCAAAGCAAGATTTCTAGCTAAACCAGCATCTCCAAGATACAGATTCCATTTTTCTATTTTTATAAAAATTTTTTCTGAAATAATATTTTCTAGATCACTGATTTGCATCTGAGAATTCATAATAAAAACTTAAGTTGATTGTTTTTTATAATCCTTAGGTTTTTTTATAAATACAAAAAGTAAATGCGATGAGAGAATGACTGCCCATGCAATTGCAAAATTATTAAAAAAAACTAAGTCATGTTTAATCTCTTTAAAAAGCCAAGTTCCACATACGACTGCAGTAAATACCATACAATGGATTACAAAATTTACTATTCTGGAAAAATGTTTGTAAATGGGGTCTTCTGAATCACCATTGCCATACCATTTAATCGGCATAATTATAAATTTAGATTGTTAATATTAAATAGTTTAACTGAAATCTAGTTGACTAAGAGACCCAGGACCAGAGATATTACATAAATATGCGCCTGTAGCTCAGTGGATTAGAGCACCTGACTACGGATCAGGGTGTCGGGAGTTCGAATCTCTCCAGGCGCGTTAAAAATTATGATATATTTTTTTTACATTTTCTCTCAAAATATCGTCTATATTTAATCTAAAATTCCCTTTATTTTAATGAATATTCTTCAAAATCTTAAAGAAAGTGATCCAATTATATCTAACTTAATTAATTCCGAAAAAAATAGGCAAGAAACACATCTTGAATTGATAGCTAGTGAGAATTTTGCATCAATGGCCGTAATGCAGGCTCAGGGTTCGGTTTTAACAAATAAATACGCTGAAGGTCTTCCACAAAAAAGATATTACGGTGGTTGTGAATTTGTAGATGAGATAGAGGAACTTGCAATCGAAAGAGCAAAACAACTTTTTGATGCAGACTGGGCGAATGTTCAACCCCATAGTGGAGCCCAAGCAAATGCAGCTGTTTTTCTAAGTTTACTGAAACCTGGTGACACAATATTAGGAATGGATCTATCGCATGGAGGACATTTAACCCACGGATCCCCAGTCAATATGAGCGGAAAGTGGTTCAATGCCGTTCACTATGGGGTTGATAAAGAAACTAATAAATTAAATTTCAATACAATCAGAGATATTGCTATAGCTACGAAACCAAAACTAATTATTTGTGGATATTCTGCTTATCCAAGAACAATTGATTTCGAGTCGTTCAGAAGAATCGCTGATGAAGTTGGAGCTTTTTTAATGGCAGATATTGCTCATATAGCAGGACTAGTAGCAACCAAACTCCACCCTAATCCAATTCCGTATTGTGATGTTGTAACTACGACAACACATAAGACCTTGAGAGGTCCAAGAGGAGGATTGATTTTATGTAAAGATAAGGAATTTGGAAAGAAATTTGATAAATCTGTTTTCCCTGGAACTCAGGGTGGTCCTTTAGAACATATTATCGCAGCTAAAGCTGTCGCCTTTGGAGAAGCCTTGCAGCCCAACTTTATTAGTTACTCAAAACAGGTTATCAATAATGCAAAAGTTCTGTCTTCAACTTTAATTAAAAGAGGAATAGATATTGTTAGTGGAGGAACTGATAATCATATTGTTTTGCTTGACTTAAGAAGTATTAATATGACTGGTAAAGTTGCTGACTTACTTGTAAGTGAAGTTAACATAACAGCAAATAAAAATACCGTCCCGTTTGATCCTGAATCACCTTTTGTAACCAGTGGGTTGAGATTGGGAACTGCAGCTTTAACTACTAGAGGTTTTAATGATGATGCTTTTGTTGAAGTTGGTGAAATTATTGCTGATAGATTACTCAATCCAGATGATTTATTAATAGAAAAAAAATGTAAGGAAAGGGTATTAACTTTATGTAATCGTTTTCCTCTTTATGAAGTTGAACTTGAAGCATCAATCAAATGATCCTAGCTGTAAAGGGGTTGAAATTCTTTCTATAGGAACTGAGTTACTTTTAGGAAATATAGTAAATACTAACTCTCAATGGATTTCTGAGGAGTTATCAACTTTAGGAATTAACCATTTTAGACAGTCAACTATTGGAGATAATTCTGAAAGGATTTCTAAGCTAATTAAAGAAATATCTTCAAGAAGTAATTTATTAATTACTACAGGTGGTCTTGGCCCTACTCCAGATGACTTAACTACTGAGGCAATAGCTAAATCTTTTAATGCAACTCTTTCTGAAAGAGAATATTTATGGGATGAAATAAAAAAAAAGCTTTCAATTTCAGGTTCAACTTTCAACAGATCTAGTTTAAAAAAACAATGTTTTTTCCCAAAAGATGCTCAAATAATTAATAATCCTAGAGGCACTGCTCCTGGCATGATATGGAAACCAATTGAGGGATTTACCATCCTGACTTTTCCAGGAGTGCCAAGTGAAATGAAAGAAATGTGGAAAGAAACTGCAGTAAATTATATTAAAAATAATTTTTCAGATGGGTATATATTTTTCTCAAATACTCTTAAATTTTCTGGTATAGGAGAGTCTACTATTTCAGAAAAGATTAATAATCTTCTAAAACTAAAAAACCCCACTGTCGCGCCATACGCTAACTTAGGAGAAGTTAAGCTCAGACTAACAGCAAGAGCTAAAAATGAATTAGAAGCAAGAAAAATAATTAACCCCGTTAAAGAAAAATTGAAAAAAGAGTTTTCCAAATTTATTTTTGGTGAAAACGATGATAATTTATCAAGCGTATTAATAAAGGAATTAATAAAAAGAAAAGAATCTCTGGTTTTTGCAGAATCCTGTACCGGAGGTCTTCTCTCCTCTTCAATTACATCAATACCAGGCTCATCACAAGTATTTAAAGGCAGTATTATTTCGTACAGCAATGACCTTAAACAATCTTTATTAAGTGTTCCAGAAAATCTGATAAAAAAATTTGGTGCTGTTTCTGAAGAGGTTGCTGAAACTATGGCAATTAATGCAAAAGAAAAACTAAATTCAGATTGGGCTATCGCTATTAGTGGTATTGCCGGTCCAAGTGGAGGTAATAAAGAGAAGCCTGTAGGATTAGTTTATATCTCAATTGCTGGACCCAATAATCACATCACTAACATTAAAAAAATATTTAGTTCAACAAGAAATAGAATTGAAATTCAAAGACTAAGTGTAAATCTGTGTTTAAACAGCCTCAGATTAATCTTATTATCTAGTAGTAAGTAACTTTTTTCCAAATTGAGTCAAGATACCTTGTTTGATAAAGTGTGGGATTTACACAAAGTTGCAAATCTTTCTGGTGGCTCGGATCAAATCTTTATCGGTCTTCACCTTATTCATGAAGTTACAAGCCCGCAAGCATTTGGAGCTTTAAAAGATAAAAATTTAAAGGTAAAATTTCCTCAAAGAACTGTAGCTACTGTTGATCATATTGTGCCAACAGATAATCAGAGCAGACCTTTCAAAGATAATCTTGCAGAACAAATGATCGATACTCTAGAAAAAAACTGTGTCGAGCATAAAATTAAATTTTTTAATATTGGTAGTGGTAATCAAGGAATTGTTCATGTAGTGGCACCTGAACTTGGTTTAACCCAACCAGGGATGACTATTGCTTGTGGAGATTCTCATACATCGACTCACGGAGCATTTGGGTCAATTGCTTTTGGTATTGGGACTAGCCAAGTAAGAGATGTACTTGCAACTCAAACCATCGCTATGAACAAACTCAAAGTCAGACAAATTTGGTGTGAAAATAAATTATCAAATGGGATTTATGCTAAAGATTTAGTACTGCATATTATTAATCAACTCGGAGTAAAAGCAGGAGTGGGTTACGCCTATGAATTTGCAGGTCCTGCGATAAGTGCATTATCAATGGAAGAGAGAATGACTATATGTAATATGTCCATTGAAGGAGGAGCAAGATGTGGTTACATAAATCCTGATAAAAAAACTTTTAGTTACATTAGGGATAAATTATGCTCGCCTAAAAATGAAAATTGGGAAAAAGCCGTTAAATGGTGGAAATCATTAAAAAGTAGTGATAATTGTATTTATGATGATGTATTCAAGTTAGATGCTTCTAAAGTAGAACCAACTGTTACGTGGGGTATTACGCCAGGGCAAAGTATCGGTATAAATCAAAAAATTCCCTCATTAAACGAGATACCCTCAAATGACAAATTTATAGCTAGAGAAGCATATGAATATATGGGTTTTGAACCTGGACAATCAATTAAAAATATCCCTATTGATGTTTGTTTTATTGGGAGTTGTACAAATGGAAGAATAAGTGACCTAAGGGTTGCAGCTCAAGTATTAGAGCATCATAAGGTAGCAAAAAACGTAAAAGCTTTTGTAGTTCCAGGCTCAGAGAAGGTTGCAAAAGAAGCAAAAGAGGAAGGTCTTGATAAGATATTCATTAAAGCAGGTTTTCAGTGGAGAGAGCCGGGTTGTTCAATGTGTTTAGCAATGAATTCAGACAAACTCATAGGAAATCAAGTAAGCGCCAGTTCTAGCAATAGAAATTTCAAAGGTAGACAGGGATCCCCAAATGGAAGAACTTTACTAATGAGTCCAGCAATGGTTGCCGCTGCATCAATTACGGGAAAAGTTAGTGATGTAAGAGATTTTATTACAAAATGAGATATAAATTCAAACCGCCAATGGGGAAATTTTCTCAAATAAGTGGAAAATGTATCTCATTAGTTGGAGATGATATTGATACAGATAGAATAATTCCTGCTCGATTTCTTAAGTGCATTAATTTTGATTCATTAGGTAAATCTGTTTTTGCAGATGATCGTAAAACTCTTAAAGGAAACCACCCCTTTGATTTAGAGACTAATAAAGATTCCTCAATACTTATTGTTAATAGTAATTTTGGATGTGGTTCAAGTAGAGAGCATGCCCCTCAAGCATTAATGAGATGGGGAATAAAAGTCATCATTGGAGAAAGTTTTGCAGATATTTTTTATAGTAACTGTATTGCGATTGGAATTCCATGCTTTACTCTTCCAAAGGAATCAATAAAAAAAATACAGAAATATTTGGAGATTAAGAATTTATTCTTTGAGATTGATCTTTTCGAATCCATCGCAAAATCAGAAGATTTGAAATTTAACCTTGATATAAAAGAAACTTCAAAAAAAATGTTTTTATCTGGAGAATGGGATGCTACTTTAAAGCTACTTGAGAATATAGATTTAATTGAAAATAAATTAAATGATTTGCCATATATAAAATTTAATAATAATTAGTTAATTTATTTGAATCCAAATAAATTAAAAAGTATTCCTCCTGACTCATTATGAGGTTGGTAAAAAATCCCAAATTCATAAGATCTTTTTTTGAAATTTAAAGATATTTTAGAATTTGTAAAATCTCCATAATCTTTTGAATCACTATCTAAATTAAGGGTTGCATCACTTTTAAAAATTAACGGTCCAAATAATTGTTGATCAAAGGCAAGCTCTAAGGAAAATTTATCAGCAATTTGATCAAATTTAAAAATACTATTGCCACTTTTTATCTTATAAATAGGCAAGACACTTATTCTAGTGTAGTCAAAAGATTTATTTTTAAAATTCCCAAAAATCATTTCCGGGCCAGCGCCAACACCCAAGTATTGCTTATTATTGCCGTTCTCATACAAAGAATATGATAATGCCAGTTTTGTATTAAAACTAAGTCCCTTCTGAATTGGCTCAAAAATATATTTGTACGAACCATCAATAAATTTACTGGAAGATTGATTAATATTTATCGGAATTTTTTGATCTAAAGAATAAAAGAAATCACCTTTGAAACTATTCACCAAATTTTTACTATGTAAAGCTTCAGCTTCAATATTTGCTAAATCTAAAGATATAGTTTCTGTCTTCTTAACTCCTTTAACTTCCCAAGTATTTTGTTTTTCTAATTTCGAACCATATCCTAAATAAATTTCAGATTCACCTATAGAACCGTTCCAAATCCTATCTCTATATAACCCATAAAAACTTTTATCCCATTGTGAGTTTAAAAAAGTAATTTTTTTACTTAACTTAGCTTTAACTCTTAGAGCATCCGAAAATTTTACAGAATCAAAAGAGTAAATCTGACTATCGGTTTCCAAATCCCAATTAATTACTTTTCCTTTGATTTTAGAATTAAGAGAAAAATAATCTAAAAATGTTGTGTCTCTTTTTACTTTATTCCCAGTTATGGAATCTCCTTTATTTACAAAACTTTTTGTATAACCTTTTAAAGAACGTTGAACTAGCAATTGAGGTTCTAAATCAAGAACAAAATCATTAAACAAATTTATAGTATTAAATTTTCTACCAATGAAATAACCATCTCTATCTAAATTATCAAATCCTAAATTCCATCTACTTGCAAAAGTAAACTTTTCTCCTGATTTCGTTAATGTTCTTTCACCAAACCAAAAAGGAATAGAAATCTTTTCATCTAAAATTAAATAATTTAAGGAAGATTTGAATCTTAATTCTTCTTTTCTAGAAATAATTTCAAGTGAGTTGATTTCTATCTTAACCTGCTTTAATTCAAGTAAATCATTAGTAAATACAGCTTTCTCAGTCTTCCATTTATTTCCATTTATTTCCATTTTATCTGTCAAAAGAACCCAGTTTTCAACCTTATTAGGAGTATTTAAAACTATATCTTTTTTTATCTTTTTTAAAATTTCAATATTTTTCATATCTGAAGTTTCGAAATCAAAAAACAAATCATCAATAAGATTATCTGTTTTTAATAATCCTTTAACCTCTAATAAATAGCCTTCTTTTTTGTTGAAATCATATTGAAAACTATTCATACTAAATAGTTGCTCACCAATACTCAAGGAAATATTGCCCTTAGCACTTATAGTCTTTTGCGATTTATCATAAATTAGACTATCTGCTTTAAGAATATTACCTCTATAAAAAACAATGACATTACCCTCTGCTTTTAAAATATTATTTTCTTCAGATTGTATTTGAGATTGGATCTCTAACTCGTTTTTGACATCTCTAAAATTTTCTAATATTAATGGGGACTTAGCCTTTTTAGTTTGTAAGATTTGAAATTTAGAATTACTTTTGTAAGTATCTTTATATTCTCGAAATGATAATTTGCGAGAAACATTTGTATGCTTAGGAAAAAATTTGCCTTCCCAATTAATCTTTTTTGGTTGAGAAGAAATTTTTACAATATTTGTAAAGACTTCTGCTGCGTTACAGGCAGGCGATAAATGTATTAATGCAGAAACAAAAGATATAGGTTTTATGAGATTTCTAATCTTCAAAATGATGAACAATTTTAAAGGATAATTAATCCTGAGGACTCTCTAAATCTTTCCTATTAGGAGTTCTTGTTGGATCACTAGCTAAGAAACCAAATAGAAAGATTCCTACAAAGAAAAAAACGATTGTGTAAACTGAAATTTTTAAGGCGAGCATAGAATTACAATTGCTAACAGATTTATATCCTATTAAATTTATATTTAAATTATGTGAAAAGGGTTACTTTTTGTATTTTTGGTAAATTTTGAAATACTTTCTACATTAACAAATTGATTAAAAACATCTTAATCATCATGATCATCCCAAGGATCTGTTAGTTTTGCCGCTTTTGGACCAAAAGCTGTCCATAGTCCAAAACCTGTTAAAGCCAACAGTAAAGCAAGTATAGTTACTGCTACAGAAACAGCAGGATCTGGGGCGGATGATAAAGTTTGCATCAATTTTGGTGAATTTTTGAACAATTTATGTATTAGTTCTTATACAATAACGAAATATAATTGATTTAGAGAAATTACTATGGGCCAAAAAACTGCATTAGGAAATCTTTTGAAAGCTATTGGAAATTCAGGTCAAGGTAAAGTTGTCCCTGGTTGGGGGGCAGTTCCTATTATGACCGTCATAGGTTTATTATTACTAGTCTTCCTTGTGATCCTTTTACAAATTTACAACCAATCCTTACTCCTTCAAGGATTCTCAGTAGATTGGAACGGAAACTAAATTTCCTAATTTATTTTTATGTAGTGATTTATCTTTATTGTGTAAATAACTTTTAAAAATATAAAATTCTATAATTATTAAAAATATAAAATTCTATAATTAATTCTAGTAAGAAAATAAAATAATTTAAAATTCTTTGTCTTGCTGTACATTAAAGCAGCCTCACAAAGTTTATATTTTATAATTTATAGAAATTTACAGATAAAATTGCAGTTATGGATAACAATGAGAAATTTATAATTGGTTTAGGCAATCCTGGCAAAGAATATATCAAAAATCGACATAATATTGGATTTTTATTACTTGAAAGTTTTTCTGAAAAATATGATTTAAAATTTACTTTAAAAAACAAGCTTAAAAGTTGGTATGCAGAATTTAAAATAAATAAATCAACTTATAGATTATTTATGCCTAACACTTTTATGAATAATAGTGGAGATGCTGTAAAGGCAATAGTGGATTGGTACAAGATAGATTTAGATCAGCTGTTTATAATAGTTGATGATATTGATCTCCCATTGGGCAAAATTAGATTTAGAAAAAAAGGAAGTTCTGGAGGACATAATGGTCTTAAAGATATAACTATAAAATTACAGACTGAAAGTTTCAATAGGATAAAGATTGGAATAGGGTCCCCTCCCATAAATGAAAAAAATAAATACTTCAATACTATTTCTCATGTTTTAGGGAATATTACTCTAAAAGAAAGTTTAATTTTAGATAAAGTTTATAAACAATTAATCGAATCACTTATAAAATTAAATTCTTCCAATGAAGATTATATTATTGGAGAACTAAATTCTTTCCATAGAGAAATGAATTGATAAATGAAATCAAAGCCTGAGACGATAGCACACGTCAATGTAAAAGAATACTGCTTTACAAAAAAAGAAGTAAAAGGAGTTGTGGAAGCAAGTGATTTTAAGTGGTTCTTCACATGGTCATTTGGAAAAGGAATTTTGTTTGTAAACCCGCCTTTAGGCAGAGCATTAATTGAAGATTCATTATTGAGATTTCTTTTAAAGAAAGATTACGAGCTTGAAGCAGGAAATGAGTATAAATTTACTATTTCAGCCAAGTTTTAGTCTTAAGTTTTTTACTAACATTAAATTTCATATTAAAATAATCTTCCATAATAATTAAGGCCGCTAATGCATCTAAATTTTTATTCAAAATAAATATCTCTCTTGGTAAAAAACATTTGATGCCTTTTAAAGGAAAAATTTCAAAATATCTTTGTTTAGCCCTATAAGTTGAATTTTTTTCTTCTGCAATAATCAAATTAGGAGCAAACTGATTTAAATCTTTTATGTACTTTTTACTACTTGTTCCATTCCCAATCAAAATCTGAACGTTCTTTTCGCTCTCATATTTTTTTTTAACAGCTTTTAAAAGTAAATGACTCTCAATAACTAATGCTTCAAAAATTTTTTTTTCTTTTATATCAGCTGTGATTATTCCACATTTTGATATCCCTGGATCAATAGCTATAACTCTAGACATCTAAGTTTTTGGATAATTTATATTTAGTTCAACAATTACGGGTTGAGCAGTCTTACTATTAATAAGAGATACTGCTTCTAACTCAAAATTAGTTTTATTGTTTTTATTTAAGAACTCTCTTAATTCTTTTACAGAATCGCCTCGCAATTTAATTTCATTTGTAAGAGAACCTCTTCTCTTGATTTCAGCTAAACTCGACGATAGTAGAAAATTTACCTTATCGCCAAAAACTTTTTTATTAAAATCTTCTTTTTTGAAATCAATTTTAGTAATCTTTTCACCTTTTCTTACTATTATTTTATTCTCTGTTATTTCTGGAAAAGCATACACAAAGTTTTCCCCAATTAAAACATTCCTTACAGATTTTATATTAATTACCCAATTACCACCTTTTAAAATAGTATTTTGCATCTCTTGGATATGATTCTTTCTCAATAACAATAAGTTTCTGACGTCTTTACTCTTAGGTTTTACTAACCTATGAGTGTATCTATTAGCATTGATAATAATTTTTTCTATTTGAGATTTAACATCTTCTAGATTTGAAGATGTTATCTCTGAAATAATTAAAGATTGCCCACTTCTTATTACAAATTTTCCACTCCTTAATGCGATAATATTTTTTTCTAATTGTTTAAATTCAATTTCTTTAGCTTTGATTTTATTTTCTAGTTCTTCTCTTTCTTTTTCTAAAGGTATCAAAACTTGTTTGCTTTCTTGAAGTTTTTTCTGTAAGTCTCCTAATCTAAAAAGACCAACTCTTAACTGTCTATTTACTAATATCATTAAGAACAAGGATGACGCACTTATCAAGCTACCTGTCAAAATTGTTATTAAAATTGCCGTTTTTTTTGGTCTTAACTTTAAAACACTTAATCTAGCCTTACCTATCTTGGAACCTAATAAGTCTCCTAAAGTTGAAATTAAACCTCCAAGCAGTAATAAGAAAATAATGAAAAGCCAACCAGACAAAATCTATTTATTTACTAATTATTACCATAATATAATCTTAATTGATTAAGTATCAATTAAATCTTTTTGAAAGTGCTATTGGATCAAAAACTGTAATCTTCTTTCTTTCAATAGTTAGTAATCCTGAATCTTTCAAATCTCCTAGTAATCTTGTAATCGTGACTCTTGTAGAACCTATTGCCTCTGCTATAGCTTGATGTGAAAGTCGCAAATCAATAGTAATACCCTTTTCACTTGCCACTCCAAAATCTCGACACAAAACCATTAAAAAACTTACTAGACGAGATGACATGTCTCTATGAGTAAGAGTTTCTATCATTGTTTCTGTTTGTAGAATCCTGCTTGAAAGGCCTTGCAAAAGTAAAAGGCCAACGGATGCATCTGCTTCAATAGCTCTCAAAACAGAATTTGCAGGAGCTGTAATCATTTCAACTCTTGTAAAAGCAATCGAATGATAAAAACGATCGGATCTATGTCCTGTTAGAAGAGATAAAACACCAAAAAGGCTATTTTCTCTTAACAATGCAACAGTAATTTCTTCACCCGATTCGTAAACTCTGGATAACCTTACTGCTCCTCTCCTTATTAAATAAACTCTTTCAGCAGGATCTCCAGGGAAAAATATTGTTTTCGATCTCTCAACCATTTCTGTGCTAGCCCCTTCAAGTCCTTTTATGACTTCCATTAAAGTTCTATTGATTGGGAAACGTTCACCAACAGTATTAATAGTATTAAGTCGGGAAGGTTGCGGAGTAAAGCGACTGAATCCTTTAGAAGCAGGTAACATAAATATTTTTACTTTTAAAAATTTAAGGAGACAGACAGAAATATCTTGTATCAACAGTAACATTTTTCAATTCTTACATTTTTTTTTAAATCTATTATTTGAAAAATTCTAACTTTTTAGAAGCTACTTTAAGGAAAATTACACTATATGCAGTGTTTTAAAATTCAAACTATACTGAATGTAGAAAAAATAATCAAAAATAATGGTAGCAAGCTCTTCAAATAGTTATCTAACAAGTAATAATGAAGTTGTAAACATAAATGCAAATAAAGAATTTAAATTAAGAAAGATAAATCAAAATGGTCAGATTCAGATTTACCAATCTTCTTATAGAGGAAGTTATTCATCCATTATCAGAGACTCACTAAGAAATGCAGCTTTAGGTAGAAAGGTACTTTTAGTGCAATTAATGAAGGGAGGTGT
>QCTA01000011.1 GCA_003211335.1 Prochlorococcus sp. AG-670-O11
ATTTAATAGGAAATGAGATTTCTAAAAATTAAATTTATTTATTTATTTAAAATAAGTATCCTAATCGCTACTTTTTTACTTAATTTTTACCCTTTTTCTGAAGTTTTAGCATTGAATTCTGTAGATGGGCATAATTTTGTTTCAGATGCAGTTAAAAACGTAGGACCAGCAGTAGTTAGAATTGACACCGAAAGGTTAATAGAAAGACAACAGTTTGATCCAACTCTATTAGATCCATTATTGAGAGATTTACTGGGAGAACCTGGAATAGCTCCTGACCGAGAGAGAGGTCAAGGGTCCGGTGTAATTATCGATAAAAATGGTTTGGTTCTAACAAATGCTCATGTGGTTGAGAGAGTTGATAGTGTATTTGTGACTTTGGCAGATGGAACTAATCGTGACGGGCAAGTATTGGGAACTGATTCAATTACTGATTTAGCGTTAGTTAAAATTGATAATCAAAATGATTATAATTATGCACCTCTAGGAGATTCAGAAGAACTTGAAGTTGGGGATTGGGCGATAGCTCTCGGTACTCCTTATGGATTAGAGAAAACAGTCACGCTGGGAATTGTTAGTAGTCTTCATAGAGATATTAATTCCCTAGGTTTTTCTGATAAGAGACTTGATCTCATACAAACAGATGCTGCTATTAATCCAGGTAACTCAGGTGGCCCGCTTATTAATTCTAATGGCCAAGTAATTGGTATCAATACTTTAGTAAGGAGTGGACCTGGAGCTGGTCTTGGTTTTGCAATACCAATAAATTTAGCTAAAAGTGTTTCCGATCAGTTATTAGAAGATGGAAAAGTTGTTCATCCTTATCTAGGTTTACAATTAATCTCCTTGAATCCTAAAATAGCTAAAGAACATAATGATGACCCTAATGCACTTGTTCAATTGCCAGAGAGGTCAGGGGCTTTGATTCAGTCTGTAATACCTAATAGTCCTGCAGAAAAAGCAGGATTAAGAAGAGGGGATCTAGTAATTGCTGCAGAAAATATACTAATAGAAGAGCCTAAGACTCTTTTAGATGAAGTGGAGAAAGCTCAAATTGGAAAAATATTTCTTTTGAATGTTGTCAGAGATAATAAAGAAATTAAAGTTAATATTAAACCTGAAGCACTTCCAGGTTTGACATAAATCATCTGTTGAAATTTAATAATCTATAAACTTTAGGTCAAAACATTTTGGATTTACAGACTCAGATGAAACAAATAGTTGCTGATGCAGCTATTAATGAAGTAGAGGATGGAATGATCCTTGGTTTAGGATCTGGTTCCACGGCAGCACTCATGATACAAAGTCTTGCTGAACAAATTAGATTAGGAAAATTAAAAAATATTAAAGGGGTTCCAACCTCCTTTCAATCAGAGGTTCTTGCCTTAGAACTAAATATTCCCTTAATTGATTTAGCTTCAGTTTCTCAAATTGATTTAGCTATTGATGGAGCAGATGAAGTAGATCCTCACTTTCAATTAATCAAGGGTGGAGGAGCTTGTCATGTCCGAGAAAAATTAGTTGCATCCAAAGCAAATAAATTATTAATTGTGGTTGATCAAACAAAGCTAGTGCAAAATTTAAACCAAGTTTTCCCTCTCCCTGTAGAGGTTATTCCTTCTGCTTGGAAGCAAGTGAAGGATATTATTTCAGAAATGAGTGGGGTTTCTAATTTAAGGATGGCAACAAAAAAAGCAGGCCCTGTTGTCACGGATCAAGGTAATTTGATTTTGGATGTTTTATTTAATGAGGGCATAAAGGATCCAAAAGACTTAGAAATGCGTATTAATAATATTCCTGGAGTCTTGGAAAATGGTTTGTTTGTTGATTTAACAGATAAGGTTTTGGTAGGTAGAATTGAGAACAACCTTCCAGTATTATTCTCACCTTCTAAGGGTAGTTAATCTTCAAATCTAATTTTGACTGAATTGGCATGACTATGTAAACCCTCACTATTTGCCAGATTTATAATATCCAAGCTATTAATTTTTAAACTTTTTTCATTGAATTCAATTATTGAGGAATTTTTCATGAAAGTTTCAACTCCTAATGAGCCACTAAACCTCGCATTCCCGCATGTGGGTAAAGTGTGGTTTGGCCCAGCCAAATAATCACCTACAGCTTCCGGGGTCCATTTTCCTAAAAATATCGCACCTGCATTTTCAATAGTTTCAAGCGTCTTTTTTGGATTGACAGTAATTATTTCTAAATGTTCTGGAGCAAAATCATTACTTAGTTCAATGCATGATTCTATATCGTCGCAAATAGCAATTAATCCCCAATTCTGAATTGATTGCAAACAAATTTCTTTTCTAGGGTGATGATCTATTTTCTTAAAGACTTCATCAAATACTTCTTGAGCTTGATCATTTGATGTGGTTAAAAGTATTGAGGAGGCTAATGGATCATGCTCAGCCTGGGCTAATAAATCTGACGCTATTTGTGAGCTTTTAGCTGTTCTATCCGCGATGATTAAAATTTCACTTGGACCGGCTAACGAATCAATTCCAGTAAATCCATAAATTAACTTTTTAGCTGTGGTGACATAGATATTGCCAGGTCCCGAAATTACATCAACTTTATTTATTTGATTCGTGCCAAATGCTAAGGCACCTATTGCCTGAGCTCCTCCAACCCTAAAAACTTTATCAATCCCTGATAAGTGAGCAGCAGCTAAAACAGTTTTATTTATGTTGCCTTTTGAATTTCCTGGAGATACCATTGAAATTTCTTTAACTCCAGCTACTTTTGCAGGTATCGCATTCATTAAAACAGTACTTGGATATGCTGCTCTCCCTCCAGGAATGTATAAGCCAGCATTTTTTACAGGCATCCATCTTCTTTGGACGGAGTCACCATACTCTCCTTTTATAGTAAATGATTCAGGAATTTCTTTTTCATGGAATTTTTTTATTCTTTGATAGGCAATTTCTAATGATTGTTTTAATTTTTGATCCGTTTCATCCCATGCAGTCTTTAAATCTCTTGCATTTACTTGCATTGGTTGAGGATGAAATCCATCAAATTTTTTTGTATATTTTTCTACAGCTTTATCCCCATTAGTTTTCACCTCCTGAAGAATATCTTCAACAATTGAATTTATTTTTTTATTGTCACCTGAGGTGGTTCTTTGAGAAATTCTTCTCAATTCTTGGAAAGCCTTTTGTTTATTATTTATAATCTTCATATTTTTTACACTTAATTAAAATTTAATTGAATAATTTAGTAATTAACTGATCTAAATTATATATTATTGATTAGTGGACTAATTCTTTGGTATTATATAAATCTATAATCAAATTTAATTTCTGTGGCCAATAACAAATCAGCGAAAAAAAGAATTCAAGTTGCTGAAAGAAATCGTCTAGTTAATAAATCATATAAATCCACAGTAAAAACACTAACAAAGAAAACATTAGCTAACTGCGAGAAATATAAGCAAGAGCCTAATTCAGATAACAAAGATTTAATTCTCTTTAGTCTAAATGAAGCTTTCAGTCTTATTGATAAGGCAGTGAAAAAGAATGTTTTACACAAGAACAATGGCGCTAATAAAAAATCGAAAATTAACAAAGTAGTTAAAAATTGTCTTACAAGTAAGTAAGTTAATTATGAGTGATATTGAACTCATTGATTCTCATTGTCATTTAATATTTGAAAATTTTGAGCAAGATATTGAAGAGGTGGTTTCAAGATGGCGTTCAATAGGAGTAAAAAAACTGCTCCATGCTTGTTGTGAATTATCAGAAATCCCTAAATTAAAAGAAATATCTAGAAAATTTGATGATTTGTATTATTCAGTTGGTTTACATCCCCTTGAAGCTAACAAATGGGATTGCAATTCAAAATATATTTTAAAGAATGCAGCACAAGATGATTCAAGAGTTGTTGCTATTGGTGAATTAGGGTTAGATTTTTTTAAAAGTCATAATACAAATAAACAGATAGATGCTCTTATGCCACAAATGCATTTAGCCCATGAACTTGAATTGCCTGTAATAATACACTGTAGAGAAGCTGCAAGTGAGATGATAAATATATGCAAAAAACTATCCAAACAAGATAAATGTCCTAAAGGAGTCTTACATTGTTGGAGTGGAACTCCAGATGAGATGAAGCAATTTTTAGATCTTGGATTCTATATAAGTTTTAGCGGTCTAGTTACATTCCCAAAAGCATATGAAATTCATGAATGCGCAAGAATTGTCCCTTGTGATAGATATTTAATAGAGACAGATGCACCCTTTTTAGCTCCTGTCCCATATAGAGGCAAAAGAAATGAGCCAGCTTTTGTTGAAAGTGTGGCAAAGTCTATTGCTATTTTGAGATCTTCAGAATTAAAACATATTGCAGATGAGTCATCTAGGAATGCTGAAGATTTGTTTAAATTTGACTTGTTAAATCAGCCTATAACCTGTTAATATTAAAAATTACTGGAAATTTTTCTTAATTATTAGTAATTAGCTAATTAAAGTGCAGTTTTATTTACTTTATCTTTAATTTTATCAGCTACTTTAAATTGAGATATTTGTTGAATTCAAGACTAAAATCTCGATTTCAAATTTAAAATCTTGATTATTCTTCTAAAAATTTAAGTCAAATTTATAGTATTAAGTAAATCTTTCATAATGGCGGTTTTTCTTGGATGAGCAGTAGCGCTTTACAGATAGCTAAAACAGCAACTTATCTACCAGATTTGGTTGAAGTACAAAGGGCAAGCTTTAAGTGGTTTCTGGAAAAAGGCTTAATTGAAGAATTAGAAAGCTTTTCTCCAATTACTGATTACACAGGTAAATTAGAATTACACTTTATTGGAGAGGAATATAGGTTAAAAAGACCTAGACACGATGTTGAAGAAGCTAAAAGAAGAGATGCAACTTTCGCTTCTCAAATGTACGTAACTTGTAGGTTAATAAATAAAGAGACAGGAGAAATTAAAGAACAAGAAGTTTTTATTGGTGAGCTGCCTTTGATGACAGAGAGGGGAACCTTTATTATTAATGGAGCTGAAAGAGTTATAGTCAATCAAATTGTACGTAGTCCAGGAGTCTATTTTAAAGATGAAATGGATAAAAATGGTAGGAGGACTTATAACGCTAGCGTTATACCTAATCGAGGTGCGTGGCTAAAATTTGAGACAGATAAAAACAATTTACTTTATGTAAGGGTTGATAAAACAAGAAAGATTAATGCACACGTGCTTATGAGAGCTATGGGACTCTCAGATAATGATGTGGTTGATAAACTAAGACATCCTGAGTTTTATAAACAATCAATTGATGCCGCTAACGATGAAGGAATAAATTCAGAAGATCAAGCCCTCTTAGAACTTTATAAAAAATTACGTCCAGGTGAACCCCCATCTGTTTCTGGGGGACAACAACTGCTGCATAGTAGATTTTTCGATCCTAAAAGATATGATTTAGGAAGAGTAGGTAGATATAAAATTAATAAAAAATTGAGATTAACTGTTCCTAATAATGTTAGAACACTTACACATGAAGATGTACTCTCGACTATCGATTATCTGATAAATTTGGAACTTGATATTGGTGGGGCAAGTTTAGATGATATAGATCATTTAGGTAATAGAAGAGTTAGATCTGTTGGAGAACTTCTGCAAAACCAAGTAAGAGTTGGTCTTAACCGATTAGAAAGAATTATTAAGGAAAGGATGACTGTTGGTGAGACAGATTCTCTCACTCCTGCTCAACTAGTTAATCCTAAGCCTTTGGTTGCTGCTATTAAAGAATTTTTCGGATCCAGTCAATTAAGTCAATTTATGGATCAAACAAATCCATTGGCGGAATTAACGCATAAAAGAAGAATTTCAGCATTAGGACCTGGCGGGCTAACCCGAGAAAGAGCAGGTTTTGCAGTTAGAGATATTCATCCTTCACATTATGGAAGATTATGTCCTATCGAAACTCCAGAAGGCCCAAATGCAGGACTTATAAATTCACTCGCAACACACGCAAGGGTTAATGAATATGGTTTTATTGAAACTCCTTTTTGGGAAGTAGAAAAAGGTAGGGTTATTAAAGAAGGTAATCCAGTTTATTTATCAGCTGATTTAGAGGACGAATGTAGAGTTGCCCCTGGTGATGTTGCTACTGATAAAAGTGGTAATATTCTTGCAAATTTAATTCCGGTGAGGTATAGACAAGATTTTGAGAAAGTTCCGCCTCATCAAGTTGATTATGTTCAGCTTTCACCTGTTCAAGTTATTTCAGTAGCGACTTCTCTTATACCCTTCTTAGAACATGATGATGCCAATAGAGCGTTAATGGGTTCCAATATGCAGCGTCAAGCGGTCCCATTGTTAAGACCTGAACGACCTCTGGTCGGAACAGGATTAGAATCCCAAGTCGCTAGAGACTCTGGTATGGTGCCAATTACAAAAGTAAACGGAATCGTTTCTTATGTTGATGCTAATGAAATAGTTGTAAAAGATGTTGACGGTAATGAGCATGTTCATTATCTTCAAAAGTACCAGAGATCTAATCAAGATACCTGTTTAAACCAAAGACCAATAGTGAAAAATGGAGACCAAGTTATTTCTGGTCAAGTTCTTGCTGATGGTTCAGCTTGTGAAGGTGGTGAAATAGCTTTAGGGCAAAATGTTTTAATTGCGTATATGCCATGGGAAGGCTACAACTATGAAGATGCCATCCTTGTAAGTGAAAGGATGGTTACTGATGATCTTTATACTTCAGTCCACATAGAAAAATATGAAATAGAAGCAAGACAAACTAAATTAGGTCCTGAAGAAATCACCAGAGAAATTCCTAATATTTCAGAAGAAAGTTTGAATAATCTTGATGAAATGGGAATAATCAGAACAGGTGCCTTTGTAGAAAGCGGTGATATCCTCGTAGGAAAAGTCACTCCCAAGGGAGAATCTGATCAACCACCTGAAGAAAAACTTTTAAGAGCAATATTTGGAGAAAAAGCAAGAGATGTGAGAGATAATTCTCTTAGAGTTCCTAAAACAGAAAAAGGAAGAGTTTTAGATGTACGAATATATACTAGGGAGCAAGGCGATGAGCTGCCTCCAGGCGCAAATATGGTCGTAAGAGTTTATGTCGCTCAAAGGAGAAAAATACAGGTTGGAGACAAGATGGCAGGAAGGCATGGTAATAAAGGGATTATAAGTAGAATTTTACCTAGAGAGGATATGCCCTATTTACCTGATGGTACTCCAGTGGATATTGTCTTAAATCCTCTTGGTGTTCCAAGTAGAATGAATGTTGGTCAAGTTTTTGAATTGTTGATGGGTTGGGCAGCATCTAACTTAAACTGTAGAGTTAAAGTTGTTCCTTTTGATGAGATGTATGGTGCAGAAAAATCACATCAAACTGTACAAGCATTTTTAAAGGAAGCTTCAAAGCAAAATGGTAAGGACTGGGTATATAATCCCAAAGATCCTGGAAAGTTGTTACTTAAAGATGGAAGAACTGGCGAGCCTTTTGATCAACCTGTTGCTGTTGGATATTCTCATTTCCTAAAGCTTGTTCATTTGGTAGATGATAAAATCCACGCTAGATCAACAGGTCCTTATTCCTTAGTTACTCAGCAGCCCTTAGGTGGTAAGGCTCAACAAGGTGGACAGAGACTTGGAGAAATGGAAGTTTGGGCTTTAGAGGCATATGGAGCAGCTTACACTTTGCAAGAATTGTTAACCGTTAAATCAGATGATATGCAAGGAAGAAATGAAGCATTAAACGCAATAGTTAAAGGAAAACCTATTCCTAGACCAGGTACTCCTGAATCATTTAAAGTTCTAATGAGGGAATTGCAATCTTTAGGTTTAGATATCGGTGTATATACCGACGAAGGTAAGGAGGTTGATTTAATGCAAGACGTAAATCCGAGAAGGAATACCCCCTCAAGGCCTACCTATGAATCTCTAGGAACCTCTGAATATGAGGAAGATTAAATACTTTATCAAAACTTTCTATTTTAAATATCCTAAAAATGACTAACAGTAACTTAAGAACAGAAAATCACTTTGATTACGTAAAAATTTCTATTGCTTCTCCGCAAAGAATAATGGATTGGGGGGCAGAGAACTTTACCTAATGGACAAGTAGTGGGAGAGGTGACAAAACCTGAAACCATAAACTATAGAACTCTAAAACCAGAAATGGATGGACTTTTCTGTGAAAAAATATTTGGACCATCTAAAGATTGGGAATGTCACTGCGGTAAATATAAAAGAGTTAGACATCGTGGAATTGTATGCGAGAGATGTGGTGTAGAAGTGACCGAAAGTAGAGTGAGAAGGCATAGAATGGGTTACATAAAACTTGCAGCCCCAGTTTCTCATGTTTGGTATTTAAAAGGTATTCCTAGTTATGTAGCAATTCTCTTAGATATCCCACTAAGAGATGTAGAACAGATAGTTTATTTCAATTGTTATGTTGTGTTGGATGTTGGTGATCATAAGGATCTTAAATATAAGCAGCTCCTTACTGAAGATGAATGGTTAGAAATAGAAGATGAGATTTATGCAGAAGATTCAACTATTGAAAATGAACCATTTGTTGGAATAGGTGCAGAAGCTCTTAAGCAATTACTTGAAGATCTTGATTTAAATCAGATTGCCGAAGAACTAAGAGAAGAAATTATTAATAGCAAAGGTCAAAAAAGAGCAAAACTTATAAAAAGGATAAGAGTTATAGATAATTTCATTGCAACAAATGCTAAACCTGAGTGGATGGTATTAGATGCAATCCCTGTAATTCCTCCTGATCTTAGACCAATGGTTCAGTTGGATGGTGGTAGGTTTGCGACATCTGATCTAAATGATCTTTATAGAAGAGTTATAAATAGAAATAATAGGTTAGCTAGACTTCAAGAAATTTTAGCTCCTGAAATAATAGTTAGGAATGAAAAAAGAATGTTGCAAGAAGCGGTTGATGCACTTATTGATAATGGAAGAAGAGGTAGAACAGTTGTTGGGGCTAATAATAGAGCCTTAAAATCTCTTAGCGATATCATAGAGGGAAAGCAAGGAAGATTTAGACAAAATTTACTTGGTAAGCGTGTTGATTATTCTGGAAGGTCAGTCATAGTAGTTGGTCCAAAGTTAAAGATGCATCAATGTGGACTCCCTAAAGAAATGGCTATAGAGCTTTTTCAACCTTTTGTGATACATAGATTAATTCGTCAAAATATTGTGAATAATATAAAAGCAGCAAAAAAATTAATTCAAAAAGCAGACGATGAAGTTATGCAAGTGCTCCAAGAAGTTATTGAAGGTCATCCAATACTTTTAAATAGAGCTCCAACTCTTCATAGGCTAGGCATTCAAGCTTTTGAACCTAAATTAGTGGGAGGTAGAGCCATTCAACTACATCCGCTTGTATGTCCTGCCTTTAATGCTGATTTTGATGGAGATCAAATGGCTGTTCATGTTCCTTTAGCATTAGAAGCGCAAACAGAGGCACGTATGCTTATGCTTGCAAGTAATAATATTCTCTCACCAGCAACAGGAGAGCCAATTGTAACTCCTTCTCAAGATATGGTCTTAGGTTCATATTATTTGACAGCAATACAGCCAGACTTTAAAAAACCAAATTTTGGTGAGAATCAAAATACTTATGCTTCATTAGAAGATGTAATCTTTGCTTTTGAAGATAAAAGAGTTGGTTTACATGAATGGGTCTGGGTAAGGTTTAATGGTGAAGTTGATGATGATGAAGAATTGAATAAACCAAAAGAATCTAAAGAATTGGAAGATGGATCCAGGTTAGAAACTTGGAATTTTAGAAGAGATAGATTTGATTCCCAAAATAATTTAGTAAGTAGATTTATCTTAACAACAGTCGGGAGGGTGGTTATGAATCATACGATCATTGATTCTGTCTCCAAAACGTGATCCTTTAAAAAAACTAATTATTTATCTATAAACACATGACATCATCTAAACCCAAAAAAAATTCAAGAGTACGTAAAACTACGAAAAATTCAAAAAAAAATAATAAAATAACTATGCCTTTGTTGGCAAAAACTCCCCCTTCATTCAAAAATAAGGTTGTAGATAAAAAAGCTTTAAAGAATTTAGTGTCATGGGCTTATAAAACTCATGGAACAGCTGTGACGGCAGCAATGGCAGATAATTTAAAAGATTTAGGATTTAAATATGCCACACAAGCAGCTGTGTCTATTTCAGTAGAGGATTTGAAAGTTCCTGAAGCTAAGCAAGATTTGATTGGACAGGCAGAATCTCAAATTACAGCTACTGAAGAATGCTACAGACTTGGAGAAATTACAGAAGTTGAGAGACATACAAAGGTTATTGATACATGGACTGAAACTAACGAGAGATTAGTAGATGCAGTTAAGAATAATTTCAACCAAAATGATCCACTTAACTCAGTATGGATGATGGCTAATTCTGGGGCAAGAGGTAATATGTCTCAGGTAAGACAACTTGTTGGTATGAGAGGTTTGATGGCAAATCCTCAAGGGGAGATTATTGATTTACCTATAAGAACAAACTTTAGAGAAGGTCTTACCGTTACTGAATATGTGATTTCATCTTATGGTGCTAGGAAAGGTTTAGTTGATACAGCATTAAGAACTGCTGATTCAGGTTATTTGACAAGAAGATTAGTTGATGTTGCCCAAGATGTAATTGTAAGAGAAGAGGACTGTGGTACTGAAAGATCGATAGTTATAGAGGCTGAAGATGGTAAATTTGGCTCTAGGCTTATCGGAAGGCTATCTGCTGAAGATATCTTGGATTCTGAAGCTAACTTAATTATTCCAAAGAACACTGCGATAGACCCTTCTATATCTAAGACTATAGAGACATCATTAATCTCAAAAGTTAATATTAGATCCCCATTAACTTGTGAGGCTAATCGCTCAGTTTGTAGAAAATGTTATGGGTGGGCTTTGGCTCACAATCATTTAGTTGATTTAGGAGAAGCTGTAGGAATTATTGCTGCTCAATCAATAGGTGAACCTGGTACTCAATTAACTATGAGAACCTTTCATACTGGTGGTGTATCTACAGCTGAAAGTGGAGTTGTAAGATCTAAAATTAAAGGTAAAGTTGAATTTAGTTCAAAAGCAAAGATAAGAGGATATAGAACCCCACATGGAGTGGAAGCTAAACAAGCTGAGGTTGACTTTTTATTAAAAATTGCCCCAAGTGGAAGCAACTCTAATAAAGCCCAAAAAATCGAAGTAACAAGTGGATCTCTTTTATTTGTTGATGATGGTCAAGAAATTGATTCAGATATAACCGTCGCACAAATTACTTCAGGAGCTGTGAAGAAAAGTGTTGAAAAAGCTACTAAGGATGTTATTTGTGATTTAGCTGGACAAGTGAGGTATGACAAAATTATTCAGCCAAAAGAAGTTACTGATAGGCAAGGTAATATCACTTTGAAAGCTCAAAGGTTAGGAAGGTTATGGGTCTTAGCTGGAGATGTCTATAATCTACCTCCCAATGCTAAACCTGTTGTCTCAACAGAAAAAAGTGTAGAAGAGGGAACTGTTCTAGCAGAAGCAAGTCAATCTAGTGAGTTCGGTGGAGAAGTTCGTTTGAGGGAATCTGTAGGAGATTCAAGAGAAGTTCAGATCGTAACAACTTCAATGCTATTAAGTAATTTTAAATTACTTGAGGAATCCACTCATTCAGGTGAACTATTTCATTTAGAGTCTAACGATGGAACTATTTATCGATTGAATACTTCTCCTGGGAGTAAAATTAGTAGTGGTGAAGTTATTGCTGATTTAGCAGATGAAAGATTCAGAACAAAAACTGGCGGATTGGTTAAATATGCACCTGGTTTAAGTGTTAAAAAAGCAAGATCATCTAAAAATGGTTTCGAAGTTAGTCAAGGGGGAACATTGCTTTGGATTCCTCAAGAGACACATGAAATAAATAAAGATATCTCATTACTTATGACCGAGGATATGGCATGGATTGAAGCGGGAACAGAAGTTGTCAAAGATATATTTAGCCAAACTTCAGGGATAGTAACAGTAACTCAAAAAAATGATATCTTGCGTGAAATTACTGTTAGAAATGGGACTTTTCATGAGTGTGAAGATGAAGAGGTTTTAAATAGATTTACTGAAGAAGGAAAATTAGTTAATCCTGGTGAAAAAATTATAGATGGCGTAGATAATAACGAAATTCTTTTCGTTCAAAAATTAGAGACATCTAAAAATAAGGGTTTACTTTTAAGAACTGTAGAAGAATTTACTATACCTAACGAGGCTGAATTGCCTGAACTAACTCATGTTAAACAGGATAAAGGACCATCCTTGGGTTTGAAAGCTATTCAAAGGCTTTCTTACAAAGATGGTGAATTAATAAAATCTGTAGAAGGGGTAGAACTTCTCAAAACTCATTTAAGTTTAGAAAGCTTTGACGCTACCCCCCAAATGACAATTGATGTGGAGGCAATTAAAGATAAAAGTGATAAATCTATAAACAGATTAAGTTTAGTTATTTTAGAATCTATTTTGGTAAGAAGAGATACTATATCTGACTCTAGTCATGGTTCAACTCATACTGAATTACAAGTAAAGAATAATCAGTTGGTTAAAGCTGGAGATGTAATCGCTACTACTCAAATTCTTTGTAAAGAAAAAGGAATAGTTCAATTACCAGATTTAGTTGAGAATGAACCAATTAGAAGACTAATTGTTGAAAGAAAAGAAGATAAAATAAAAATCAATATTAAGGGTAAAGCGCTTGTTAAAGTTGGTCAACGTGTTGTGGATGGAGATTCAATTAGTAAGGGAGTAAAATCCACTTCATGCGGAGAAATAGAAGAAATTTCTAACGAATTTGTAACCTTAAGGCTAGGAAGACCATATATGGTTTCTCCTGATTCTGTTTTGCATGTAAAAGATGGAGATTTAGTTCTTCGTGGAGATGGTTTAGCATTACTAGTTTTTGAAAGGCAAAAAACAGGTGACATTGTTCAGGGTTTACCTCGAATTGAAGAATTGTTAGAAGCTAGGAGACCAAGAGATTCTTCAACTTTGTGCAAAAAGTCTGGAGTTGTGCAAATCAAAGAAGGGACTGATGATGAATCGGTATCTTTATCTGTCATAGAAAGAGATGATTCTATTAATGAATATCAACTTTTAATAGGGCAAAATATTATGGTAAGTGATGGACAACAAGTTACAGGGGGAGAACTCTTAACAGATGGTCCAATTAATCCTCATGAGTTGCTTGATTGTTTGTTTAGCGATATAAAAGATCAAAAACCTTTAATGGATGCAGCTCGAGAATCAATATCAAAACTACAAAGAAGGATGGTAAACGAGGTCCAGAATGTTTATAAGTCTCAAGGGGTAGCTATCGACGATAAACATATAGAAGTGATAGTAAGACAAATGACAAGTAAAGTTCGGATTGAAGATGCAGGAGATACCACTCTTCTCCCTGGAGAATTAATAGAACTTAGACAAGTAGAAGACACAAACCAAGCGATGTCTATTACTGGTGGAGCACCAGCAGAGTTTACTCCTGTTTTATTAGGTATAACTAAAGCCTCTCTTAATACAGATAGCTTTATTTCTGCGGCCTCTTTCCAAGAAACAACAAGAGTTCTTACTGAAGCTGCAATTGAAGGTAAATCTGATTGGCTTAGAGGTTTAAAAGAAAACGTAATTATTGGAAGACTGATCCCTGCTGGTACAGGTTTTAGTGGTTTTGTTGAAGAATTAGCTTCAGAGGCTGGACCTCACCCTGATATTCTTGCAGAAGAGTCCGGTGGATATAGAAGAGCTCAGAATTTAAGGCCTGACTATACAGTTGATATGCCTCAATCACCTACTGTTAGTTCTACTGCTATCCTTGATGACCCAAGTGATGAAGATTTAGAAACTACTCGTAATAGGCATGGAATTGATCCTAACTCGAGTAATTTTGCCGCTTTTGCAAGACCTAATGCTGAGAATCAATTTTCTGAAGACCAATTGCCCGATCCGGCTGCTTTGGAAGGATTACAAGAAGAGGGACTTCTTTCTGATGAATAAAAGCTATTCTCATTTTCAGTTATTAGAATGCAATTTTATTTTTTAATTTATGATTAAGCCTGACATTATTCCTAAAAGAAAATTACCTCGTTACGGGTTTCATTTTTATAATGAGAGGCTGAATGGAAGACTTGCTATGATTGGATTTATAGCTCTTATTTTGACTGAATTTATCTTAAAACATGGATTATTACTATGGTGATTAATTTAGATAATAAGAATTAGTAATATTTTGAAAAACCTTCTAGGATGTAGTGTTAAGGATTTAGAAAATGTAGCTTTGAATTATGGTCAAGCTGCTTTTAGAGGACGTCAAATTTATAATTGGCTCTATAACTATAAAAACAGGTCTAAAAGTATTGATGAAATTAATGTCCTACCTTTAGATTTTAGAAATCAATTAAAAAATGAAGGCTTTTTATTTGGAGAATTAATCTTAAAAGAAAAGAATTTAGCCAATGATGGAACTTTAAAGTTGTTATTAAATACTAGAGATAATGAAAGTGTCGAGTGCGTCGGTATCCCGACTGAGAAAAGATTGACAGCATGTCTTTCAAGTCAAGTGGGATGTCCAATGGATTGCAAATTCTGCGCTACCGGTAAAGAAGGATTAAAGAGATCTTTAAAAGTAAGTGAAATACTAGATCAGATTTTATTTATTGAAAATGAAATGAATCAGAAAGTTTCTAATATTGTTTTTATGGGAATGGGTGAGCCATTGTTAAATGTTGATGAGTTACTTTTGTCAATTAGATCAATTAATGAGGATTTTGATATTAGTCAGAGAAAGATCACAGTCAGTACTGTTGCTATTCCAAAGATGATCACTAAATTATCAGAAATGTCTTTTCAAGTATTGGGTAAATGTCAGTTTACCCTTGCAATAAGTTTGCATGCTTCAAATCAGCAAATAAGAGAAACGATTATACCGAGTGCAAAAAATTATCATATTAAAAATATTGTTGATGATTGCAGAGAATTTGTAAGAAAGACTGGTAGAAGAGTGAGTTTCGAATACTTAATGCTACATGGAGTGAATGATAAATTAGAACATGCTGATGAATTAAGTAATCTAATAAAAGGTTTCCAATGCCATGTCAATTTGATTCAATATAATCAGATTGAAGAAGTTGAATTTAAGCAAACTCCTTCAAAGAAAGCTCAAATCTTCCAAAGCAGACTTTCTAATAATGGAATAAATGTTAGTTTTCGAAAAAGTAGAGGTCTAGATAGAAATGCAGCATGTGGTCAGTTAAGACAGAATGCTATATCAAATAATCATATTTAAAAACTTTTAATAAAATTCACTTCAAACACGTTATTATTGATTTAATTGTTTTTTTATCATTGGGTTTTATAAGAACCAAGCTTTTACCTTTTGCAATTGTTAGCCTATTCGGGTTAGCTTTCTTTGCTGTGAGTGCAAGGATTTGGCTACCTGGAGATATGATGTCACCTGCTCCTATTAATTAATTTTTATTTTTACTTAATAATGACTAAAAGAAAGGATATCCAAAATGAAAGTTTGGCAGAAATAGCAATAGATCCTAATGTTTTAGCTAAAGAATTATCAGTAGAGCTTGAAATTGATCCTTTAGAGGAGATTGATAAAGATGGTTTCTCAAGAGGAACTTTAAATAAGAATTTAGAATGTGATGAAGCCTTAAATTTACTCAAGGGTGACAGAGAGCAAAGAATACAAGGCTTAAGAATATTTTGTGAATATAGAGATAAAAGATCATTACCTCTCTTAATACCTTTACTTGATCAACCTTGCCCAGTTGAAAGAATGAGTGCTGTATATGCACTCGGGAGAAATCCATTCCCTAGCGCAGTTAAGAAATTAGTTAGTCTATTAGAAACAGATGACAATGCATATGTAAGAAAAGCTACAGCTTGGAGTTTAGCTAATTATGATAATCAAATTGTTTTGAAGCCATTAATAAATTCATTAAAGAATGATGTAGCTTCAGTAAGGTTATGGTCATCTAGTTCTCTAGCTGAAATTGGAAGTATCTCTTCATCAAATGCTCAATTAGCTGCTGAACAACTTTTAATAAGCTTAAAAATAGATAATGAGCCTGTCGTTAGAAGTAACTGTATATGGTCTTTATGTAGGTTATTTGAAAAGTTAGAGGATATTTTACAGGAGAAATTTGTGGATGAATGTACAAAAATTGCCCTTTTTGATAAGGAACCTTCAGTTATGGAAGAAGCTAAAACTGCTTTAGATTCAATGGGGATGAAAGGGTTTTATAAATAGATTTTTACATTTATCAAGTAATCAATATAAAAAAATATATTTTAATTAACTTGTACCAACTGAAACAATTATTTTTCGTTATTGTATATAAAGTATTAGTACTTAGTACTTGAATTTAATGCCCCAAAGAACATTAAGATTCAAAATTTACCAAGATGGGAGAGTTGAAGAAACCGTTGAAGGATTTAACGGCAATGCATGTAATAGTGCAACAAAAAATCTTGAAGATGCTCTTGGCGAAGTAAAAGTTAAGAATAAAACTTCAGAGGCGTTTATCTCTAACAAAAGCGAAAAATCAAATCAAATTAACAACGAATCTAATGTCACATTTTAGTACTATCAAGACTCAACTTAAGGAAGTAAAACCCCTAATTAAAGCTTTAGATCAACTCGGTTACGTAGTCAATCATGAAACAAAGTTTGTCAAAGGGTACAGAGGACAATTTACAGCCGTTGATTTAAGCATGGATTTGCCGAGCGAAACTAAAGTTGGATTCAAATGGGATAATAACTCTAACTCATATGAATTAGTTACTGATCTCGACCTTTGGAAGTTTGATTTACCTGTTGAAAGGTTTATTTCAAAAGTTACTCAAATGTATGCCTACCATACAATTATTTCTAAAACAGAAGAGGACGGATACCAAATAGTTGAGCAAAAAAACAAAAATGATGGATCTATCGAATTGGTTCTTACTAAGTGGGAAAGTTAATAATTGGATAGTAATTTCTTTAGTGCAAATGATAATTATGTTGAAACTAAAGAACTAACAGGTTATGAGCCTGTCCTAGGAGGAGAATTAACTGAAAAAGCAGTTTGGGTTGATGAAAGTAGATGTATAGGTTGTAGATATTGTGCTCATGTAGCTACTAATACTTTTGTAGTTGATGATGAATATGGACGGAGTAGAGCAATAAGACAAGATGGAGATAATCTTGAAACGGTGCAAGAAGCTATTGATACTTGTCCAGTAGATTGTATTCATTGGGTTGAATTTGGAAACTTAGAAGATCTAGAAAGTAGTCTTGATAGGGATATGTTTCAATCTCTGGGAAAACTACCAAGAATGAATAAGCATTAATTTCTAATGGAGTTGCCTTGTCGCAGATTTGGTAGAACAAATCTAAACATGCCTGTTTTGTCCTTAGGAGGCATGAGATTTCAAAAAAGTTGGGAAGAATTAAAATTTTCAGAGATTTCACGAAAAGAACAGAATAAAGTTGAAAATATATTGAATCTTGCAAATAAATTTGGTTTTAATCACATAGAGACAGCTAAGTATTATGGGACTTCAGAAATACAGTTAGGTATGGGTTTCAAGAGTATTACAAAAATACCAAAAATCATTCAAACAAAAATCCCTCCTAATCATGATCCTAAATTATTCGAAGCAGACCTTTTGAAAAGCTTTGAAAAATTGCAAGTAAAGAAAATTGATTTATTAGCAATTCATGGCATCAATACACCTGAACATCTTCATCAAGCTGTAAAAGATGGAGGCTGTATTGATATTTTAAAAAAATTCCAAAAAGAAAATTTAATTGGACATATAGGATTTTCGACTCATGGAGAATTATCTCTTATAGAAAAAGCGATATCTACAAATTTCTTTGATTATGTTAATTTGCACTGGTATTTCATCAATCAAACAAATTCCAAAGTAATTGATTTGGCTCATAAATATGATCTTGGAGTTTTTATAATAAGCCCTACTGATAAAGGCGGACATCTTCACACTCCATCAACAAAAATGTTGGAACTTTGTAGCCCTTTACACCCAATAGTATTTAATGATCTTTTTTGCTTGAGGAACAAAAATGTTCATACAATAAGTGTTGGGGTAGCGAAAGAGGAAGACTTTAATTTACATTTAGAAGCAGTTTCATTATTGTCAGAATCTGATTATTATATTCCTAAAATACTAAATAAATTACAAGAAGAATCAATCAATTCATTGGGTACAGAGTGGTATAAAAGTTGGGATAAAAATTTACCAAATTGGCAAAATACACCAGGAGAAATAAATATTCCTGTTCTTCTCTGGCTCGCCAATTTAATAGATTCCTTTGATTTAGAAGAATTTGCAAAATCTAGATACCAATTACTTGGTAATGGAAGTCATTGGTTCCCAGGCAATAATGCAAATTTGTTAGATGTTGATATATGCGAAAGTCAATTATTAAAAGTTTTACAAAGGCATATAAAACCCAAAAAGGTTATAAAGAATTTAAGAGTCCTAAAAGAAAAGTTTGGAGACAAATCATTATCTAGATTATCAAAGAATTAACCTTTGAGTGGATATTTTTCAGCTTTGCCAATACTTCTAGGATAAATATCAGGGCAAGATGCTTTTGGCTCAATAAAAATAGCATTACGTATACCTTTTTCTCTGGGAAGCAAATTACTTTTAATTTCTAAGATTTCCCCCTTTAATATGTTTAATGTACTTTCTAAATTTTTATTATCTTCATTGGTCCACTTCCCACAATATAAAATACCTAATCCGTTCGATTTCAAGATAGGTAATATATATTCAGAAACTGTTGAAGGATTACTAACTGCTCTTGATGTAGCAATATTAAAGCCATTTTTAAATGAAGATTCACGCCCAATGTTTTCAATACGATCATTTATTACAAATATATCGTTTTTAAAATTAATACTTTTAATAATTTCTTTTAGTGAATCTGTTTTCTTTTTAGAGGAATCCACTAGATATATTTCTGAATTAGGATGAGTTATCGCATAGGCAAACCCTGGAAAACCACAACCTGATCCAATATCAATAAATTTTTTATTATCAAAATTTTTATTTGCCTTTTCTTTAAATGGCCAAAGACTGTCATAAACTTGGGATATCCAGTAATCGTTACCTTCAATTAATCTGGTTAAGTTAGTTTTATAATTTAGTTCTTGGATTTTTATTTGTAATTCTCTAAACATCATTATTTCATCTTCAGTTACTAAATTGAGAAGTTTGTTAGGGATACTTTCTTTAGTCATTGAGTTTTAATTAGTGTCTTCCTCTCGATAATTAAAAATATTCAATTTTATCAAAATTGACTAGAATAGTCTCAATCATAATTAAATTTTTTTGAAAGGCGAGATAACTTATTATAAGATTTTAGGCGTTAATGAAAATGCCTCAAATGACGAATTAAGAAAAGCTTTTTGTAAACTCTCTATAGAATTACATCCTGATACGACTTCCTTAGAATTAGAAGATGCAAGAAATAAATTTCAAAAAGTACTAGAGGCCTATGAAAATTTAAATAATTCTAATTTGAGGAAAATTTATGATGAAAAATTGCAATTAAATTTTAAAAAACCAAATAAAACAAATTTTAATGTCTTGAATCCTTTAGTAATGGATGCTAATAATCAGCAGTTAGTAGGTAATAGGAGACCATTTTCAAATGGAGAAATGTTCTCATTATTTTTGTTGATTATTATTATTTTGATAAGTTTATTTTTAGCTATCTTAATCGCTTCTTTTGCTGGCAAAGAAATACAGTCAATTCCAACTTGGCTTTTGAGATAATAATTTAAAGAAATTCTGTGATCCCATCTGACACCCCAATTAATCAACATTCACTTCAATCATTAGAATTATGGTTAAAAGATTTAGGTGCAACTAAAGATATTGATAATCCGTCTAAATGGTATTTGTTACTTTCTAATTGGAATGCAACTATTATTTTTGAACAAGAAGATTTAAGTGTTGTCTGGGAGAGTGGAGGTAAATTAACTAAAAGACTATTTTCTTATTGTATTAATAGAGAAGATATAGAAAATGCTATTTTACAGGGGCCTTAATTTTGCTTTTTAAAGATCGCTTAAAATTTCAAAAATAATTCTGTAACTTTTTTCTAATTGATTGTCTGTAATACAAAGAGGGGGTAATAGATAGATAACATTACCAAGTGGTCTAATAAATAAACCTTTTTTCATTGATAATGCTTTTATCCTTTTGCCAACATTGTTTAGATAA
>QCTA01000012.1 GCA_003211335.1 Prochlorococcus sp. AG-670-O11
CCAATATATCTTTTCCCATCATTCTCAAAAGTAATCTACGAACCTCTAGGTTGTGTCCTGATTTTAGGGCCATATAATTATCCTTTATTGTATCTCTTAAAGCCACTCGTAAATATTTTTTCTTCGGGAAATACTGCTGTAATAAAACCATCAGAGAAATGTTCTTCTACATCTAAACTAATCAAAAAATTAACTGATAAATATTTCCAAAAAGATATTTTGTTAACTATTGAGGGGGATTATAAAGAGTCAATAAAACTGGTAGAACAAAATTTCGATCATATTTTTTTTACAGGAAGTACTGAAACGGGAAAATCTATTATGAAATCAGCTTCAACAAACTTAACCCCATTAACTTTGGAACTTAGTGGAACAAATCCAGTAATTATTTTCAAAAATGCAAATTTAGAAATTGCAGCAAAAAGAATTGTATGGGGCAAATTTTTCAATTCAGGCCAATCATGTATGGCGCCTAATCATATATTTGTAGAGAAAGAAATTGAAAATCAATTAGTTAAAGAGTTAAAGAAATTTATCACTATTTTTTATGGAGAAGATCCAATAATCTCAAAAAACTTATCTAAATTGCAAAAAAAACAATTTTCCATAACTTCAGAACTTCTCAAAAGATATAAAAAAGAGAAACGTATTTTATTCGGAGGAAATTGCAGTAAAAAAAGAATGAAAATATCACCCACTATTTTAAAAGTGAAATTACAAGATAAAAATATTATTCAAAAAGAATTATTTAGTTCCCTTCTTCCAATTATTGGAATTGACAATAAAGATTCGGCATTAAAAAAAATTAATCAATCTTCAAAGCCCTTAGCAATATATATTTTTGGAGGAAATAAAAAAATCCATGATCATATTTCTAAAGTTACAAGCTCTGGCACTGTTTGTATTAACGATGTTATGTTGCCTGTACTTATTCCAAATTTGCCATTTGGAGGGGTTGGAGAAAGTGGAATGGGTAAATTTCATGGAGAGGAAGGATTTAAGAACTTTTCAAATCAAAAATCCATAACTTATAAAAGCTTTTTATTTGATTTAGATTTTAGATACCCTCCTTATAAGAAAGTAATGAAAATTATAAAATTTATTTTTAAGATTTAAATTAATTAATTTGGTTTCAAAAGTCTAGCGATTTTAAATACAGAGATTATCTTTAAGAAAATAGATAAATTAATGAAATTAACGTTTATTTTATTTGCCTTCATTATTAATTTTTTCAATCCTAATTTTATAAAGGCTGAAGAAATTATTGATTCATCAAATAATCAAATTAAAAATACTAAGAAGGTAAAATCAACTAATAATGAAATATCAGACTCTAAAAAAATTCATATCGTACAAGTGGGCGATACGATTACAAGTATCTCAAATCTTTATTCAATAAAAAAAGATTTCATTATTAAATTAAATAATTTGAAAGATAAAAATTATATATATGTAGGACAGAATCTAAAAATTTCTGAGCCTAGTCAAGAAAATAAAAATAATGATGATAAAAAGTATAACTATCATATCGTCCAAAAAGGTGAGACTCTTACAGAAATCTCTACTACATATAGTTTAAACTTTAAAGAACTTATTGAAATTAACAATCTCAAGAATCCAGATTCATTGGAAGTTGGTTCGAAATTATTTTTGAGAAAAAAGAATATGGATAATCAAAAAGTTGCTACTTTAATTAAAGAAGAAAAGATTAATCAATTTATAAGTAAAGAGAGTAAAAAATATGGTCCTTTAACAACTCAGCAAACTGCGTTAGAAGAAATAAGTGGCAGAAAAATTTTGAACGCTCTAAATCAAAATAATAAAAAAGTTATTATCTCAATAAAGTGTACAACAAAAGATTTAGATGTAAGAATTCCTGGAAGAAAATGGAGAGGTTGGATTCCCGCTAAAGAAGAATTTGAAAAAAATCTAATAAATGATTTCTGTTAATAGTTTTGATTAATATCTGTGAATAATTTTTCTTTAGATATCCCTTTTGAGGTATTGTTTTACTAGTTAAATTTAAATTAATGACAATTTCAAGAGGAGATCTTGTAAGAGTTAAGAGACCAGAGTCATACTGGTACAATGAAATTGGCAAAGTTGCTTCTGTCGATACAACCGGAATCAAGTATAACTGTGTAGTCAGATTCGAAAAAGTGAATTATGCAGGAATAAGTGGAACTGAAGGAGGAGCAAATACTAATAATTTTGCAGAAAGCGAATTAGAGAAAGCGTAGAGATTTGCCTGAGTTACCAGAAGTTGAGACTGTTAGAAGAGGTTTAGAACAAAAACTCAAAAATTTTATTATCAAAAGAGTTGAAATCTGTAGAGAGTCAACTATTGCTTATCCACTCAATAAACAAGCCTTTATTGAAGGTCTTCAAAACTCACTTATATATAAATGGGATAGAAGAGGAAAATATTTAATCGCTGAACTAAAAAAAACTCAACGTAATAATATTCATGCAAATCAAATAACATATTTAAATAACGGAGTTCTGGTTGTTCATCTAAGAATGACTGGTTATTTCACGTTTAATAGTGCTGTTACCAACTCTTGTAAACATACGAGAATAAGGCTTTTTGATGACAACAATAATGAGCTTAGATATATTGATGTAAGGAGTTTTGGTCGAATGTGGTGGGTTAAAGATGGCTTATCACCAAATAACATTATTAAAGGATTAGGATCATTAGGACCTGAACCATTTTCTCATAATTTTAATATCAGCTATCTGACACAAATAATTTCTAAAAAAACAAGATCTATAAAATCTATTTTATTAGATCAAACAATTGTAGCTGGTATAGGTAATATATATGCAGATGAAAGTCTTTACTTGGCAGGTATATCTCCTTTTAGAGAGGCTAAAACAATAAAAAAAAATGAATTAAAAAAACTCAAAATTGCAATCGTCGACGTTTTAAAAAAAAGTATTGGTGTTGGCGGAACTACCTTTAGTGACTTTAGAGACTTAGAAGGAGAAAATGGCAATTTTGGATTACAAACAAATGTTTATAGAAGAACTGGCATGGAATGTCGTAAATGCAAAAATTTAATTGAGAGGCAAAAGATATCAGGAAGAAGTACACATTGGTGTCGTAAATGTCAGAAATAAAAAATGGGCTACTTTAAAAAAGTAACCCATTTAAAATATTTTTACCTGGCATTGAGCTATTTTCTCAAGGGGCTACCCCCTAAATATTTTCGCCGCTGATGCGTTTCACAACCGAGTTCGAGATGGATCGGAGTGGGTCCACATCGCCATGAACACCAGGATAGTGTGAACCTTGAGAACTGCATAGAAAATTATG
The DNA here is from genome assembly GCA_003211335.1 of Prochlorococcus sp. AG-670-O11. Next base: position 3,320 of record QCTA01000012.1, read on the forward strand.
TAAAATAAAGACAATAAATTAAGTTTATTTGGTCAAGCCCTCGGTCTATTAGTACTCCTCCGCTGCACTTGTTACCAAGCTTCCACGTAGAGCCTATCAACGGGTGTTCTTCCCGTGACCTTACTGGCTTAAGCCATGGCAATACTCATCTTGAGGTGGGCTTCCCACTTAGATGCTTTCAGCGGTTATCCACTCCGCACATGGCTACCCAGCGTTTACCGTTGGCACGATAACTGGCACACCAGAGGTGCGTTCCTCCCGGTCCTCTCGTACTAGGGAGAAATCCTCTCAATATTCCTGCGCATACACCGGATATGGACCGAACTGTCTCACGACGTTCTGAACCCAGCTCGCGTACCGCTTTAATGGGCGAACAGCCCAACCCTTGGGACCGACTTCAGCCCCAGGTTGCGATGAGCCGACATCGAGGTGCCAAACCTCCCCGTCGATGTGAACTCTTGGGGGAGATCAGCCTGTTATCCCTAGAGTAACTTTTATCCGTTGAGCGACGGCCCTTCCACGCAGAACCGTCGGATCACTAAAACCGACTTTCGTCCCTGTTCGACTTGTAGGTCTCACAGTCAAGCTCCCTTCTGCTTTTGCACTCAACGACTGATTTCCAACCAGCCTGAGGGAACCTTTGTGCGCCTCCGTTACCTTTTAGGAGGCGACCGCCCCAGTCAAACTGCCCATCAGATACTGTCCGCTTCCCGGATAACGGGTAAGCGTTAGAACCCTAGCTCTAATAGAGTGGTATCTCACCGATGACTCAATAATACCCACAAGTACTATTTCAATGTCTCCCACCTATTCTGCGCAATTAGAGCCCGAGCACAATATCAAACTACAGTAAAGCTTCATAGGGTCTTTCTGTCCGGGTGTATGTAGTCCGCATCTTCACAGACAATTCTATTTCGCCGAGCCTCTCTCCGAGACAGCGCGCAAATCGTTACACCTTTCGTGCGGGTCGGAACTTACCCGACAAGGAATTTCGCTACCTTAGGACCGTTATAGTTACGGCCGCCGTTCACCGGGGCTTCAGTCGCTAGCTTTGCTAAAAGCTAACCAGCTTCCTTAACCTTCCGGCACTGGGCAGGTGTCAGCCCCCATACATCGTCTTGCGACTTAGCGGAGACCTGTGTTTTTGGTAAACAGTCGCTTGCGCCTCTTCACTGCGACCAGCTCTCGCTGGCACCCCTTCTCCCGAAGTTACGGGGCCATTTTGCCGAGTTCCTTAGAGAGAGTTATCTCGCGCCCCTCGGTATTCTCTACCACCCCACCTGTGTCGGTTTCGGGTACTGGCATTTATGTCTTAACGGGTATAGGGCTTTTCTTGGAAGCATGACATCACCAACTTCGCTGCCGTAGCAGCTCGTACTCACGCCTCAGCTCAAGATGTTTTCTCCATCTCTCAAAGCCTTGAACGCTTGAACCAGTAACCAACATCTGGCTTGGCTAGCCTTCTCCGTCCCCCTTCCCAAAACATAACTGGTACAGGAATATTGACCTGTTATCCATCGACTACGCCTTTCGGCCTCGCCTTAGGTCCAGACTAACCCTCCGCGGACGAGCCTGCCGGAGGAACCCTTAGGGTTTCGGGGCATGGGATTCTCACCCATGTTTTCGCTACTCAAGCCGACATTCTCACTTCTATGCCGTCCACGTCCGCTTACGCTAACGCTTCACCCAACATAGAACGCTCCCCTACCATAAATAAATTTATCCGCAGCTTCGGTATAACGCTTAGTCCCATTCATTTTCGGCGCAGGATCGCTCGACCAGTGAGCTATTACGCACTCCTTTGAGGATGGCTGCTTCTAGGCAAACCTCCTGGTTGTCTGGGCAATCCCACCTCCTTTATCACTTAGCGTTAATTTTGGGACCTTAGCTGGCGGTCTGGGCTGTTTCCCTCTTGACTATGGAGCTTATCCCCCACAGTCTGACTGCCTAGTTACACACAGGGTATTCAGAGTTCATATCGATTTGGTACCGCTTTCGCAGCCCGCACCGAAATGGTTGCTTTACCCCCCTGCTGGAGCACTAGACGCTACGCCTCAACGTATTTCGGGGAGAACCAGCTAGCTCCTGGTTCGATTGGCATTTCACCCCTAACCACAGCTCATCCGCTGAATTTTCAACTTCAGTCGGTTCGGACCTCCACTTGGTATCACCCAAGCTTCATCCTGGCCATGGTTAGATCACCAGGGTTCGGGTCTATAAACACTGACAAACGCCCTATTAAGACTCGCTTTCGCTGTGGCTCCACCATTTCCGGTTTAACCCGCCAGTGCCTATAAGTCGCCGGCTCATTCTTCAACAGGCACACGGTCACCCGATTAGTCGGGCTCCCATTGCTTGTAAGCTCACGGTTTCATGTTCTATTTCACTCCCCTCCCGGGGTTCTTTTCACCTTTCCCTCGCGGTACTGTTTCACTATCGGTCACACAGTAGTACTTAGCCTTACGAGGTGGTCCTCGCAGATTCACACGGAATTCCACGTGCTCCGTGCTACTCGGGATACAGCTAGGTCAATTCATCTTTCGATTACGGGGCTTTCACCCTCTATGGCACGCCATTCAAACGTTTCTTCTAGAATTGTTGATCCATATTGCTGTCCCACAACCCCGATAGTCAAGACTATCGGTTTGGGCTATTCCCCGTTCGCTCGCCGCTACTGAGGGAGTCGTTATTTACTTTCTCTTCCTCCAGCTACTAAGATGTTTCAGTTCGCTGGGTTAGCTCGCACCAACCTATATATTCAGTTGGTCGTTCAAGGGGTTGCCCCATTCGGAAATTCCCGGATCAAAGTGTGCTTCCAACTCCCCGAGACTTATCGCAGGTAACCACGTCCTTCATCGCCTCTGTGTGCCTAGGTATCCTCCGTGAGCCCTTTGTAGCTTGACCAATAACTTCAAATATTGAAGCATCAGCTTAATAGAATTGTTATTTAATGCATTCGCACAAATAATAAATCTGCATCATTAAAGATGCTTATTGTCTTCAAAAATAATCTATGCAGTTGTCAAGGTTCTCTGAAAACAATGAATAATAATTCAGTGAGTCCAGCATCTTATTTATTAAATAAAATAGGAAGCTAGATTCGATCAGAGCTATAGGACACGACTCAAAACAATTTCCCTCTTTAAAAATATGTAAGAGGTGGTATTCAGTGGAGGTAAGCGGACTCGAACCGCTGACATCCTGCTTGCAAAGCAGGCGCTCTACCAACTGAGCTATACCCCCAACATAGAGATATGGGCCATCCTGGACTTGAACCAGGGACCTCACCCTTATCAGGGGTGCGCTCTAACCACCTGAGCTAATGGCCCAGGAAAAAGTGATGGGTGTGACCTAGAAAAAACTTAGGAAATGAAATTCTTAAAAATTAAGAATCTGAGATACCGATCGACCTAAGGTGACAAAATTAATATTTACATTTTGTTGTCTCCCTGTTAGGAGGTGATCCAGCCGCACCTTCCGGTACGGCTACCTTGTTACGACTTCACCCCAGTCATTAGCCCCACCTTCGGCGTCCTCCTCCACAAGGGTTGGAGTAACGACTTCGGGCATGGCCAACTTCCATGGTGTGACGGGCGGTGTGTACAAGGCCCGGGAACGTATTCACCGCAGTATGCTGACCTGCGATTACTAGCGATTCCTACTTCACGTAGGCGAGTTGCAGCCTACGATCTGAACTGAGCCACGGTTTATGGGATTTGCTAGCTCTCGCGAGTTTGCTGCCCTTTGTCCGTAGCATTGTAGTACGTGTGTAGCCCAGGGTGTAAGGGGCATGATGACTTGACGTCATCCACACCTTCCTCCGGTTTATCACCGGCGGTCTTTCTAGAGTGCCCAACTAAATGCTGGCAACTAAAAACGTGGGTTGCGCTCGTTGCGGGACTTAACCCAACATCTCACGACACGAGCTGACGACAGCCATGCACCACCTGTCACTGAATTCCCGAAGGCACCCTCAAATTTCTAAGAGGTTCTCAGGATGTCAAACCCTGGTAAGGTTCTTCGCGTTGCATCGAATTAAACCACATACTCCACCGCTTGTGCGGGCCCCCGTCAATTCCTTTGAGTTTCACACTTGCGTGCGTACTCCCCAGGCGGAACACTTAACGCGTTAGCTACGACACCGAAGGGGTCGATTCCCCCGACACCTAGTGTTCATCGTTTACGGCCAGGACTACAGGGGTATCTAATCCCTTTCGCTCCCCTGGCTTTCGTCCATGAGCGTCAGTAATGGCCCAGCAGAGCGCCTTCGCCACTGGTGTTCTTCCCGATATCTACGCATTTCACCGCTACACCGGGAATTCCCTCTGCCCCTACCATACTCAAGCCGATCAGTTTCCACTGCCATGATGGAGTTAAGCTCCACGCTTTAACAGCAGACTTGAAAGGCCGCCTGCGGACGCTTTACGCCCAATAATTCCGGATAACGCTTGCCACTCCCGTATTACCGCGGCTGCTGGCACGGAATTAGCCGTGGCTTATTCCTCAAGTACCGTCATATCTTCTTCCTTGAGAAAAGAGGTTTACAGCCCAGAGGCCTTCGTCCCTCACGCGGCGTTGCTCCGTCAGGCTTTCGCCCATTGCGGAAAATTCCCCACTGCTGCCTCCCGTAGGAGTCTGGGCCGTGTCTCAGTCCCAGTGTGGCTGATCATCCTCTCAGACCAGCTACTGATCGAAGCCTTGGTGAGCCATTACCTCACCAACAAGCTAATCAGACGCGAGCTCATCCTCAGGCGAAATTCATTTCACCTATCGGCATATGGGGTATTAGCGGTCGTTTCCAACCGTTATCCCCCTCCTGAGGGCAGATTCTCACGCGTTACTCACCCGTCCGCCACTAACCCGAAGGTTCGTTCGACTTGCATGTGTTAAGCACGCCGCCAGCGTTCATCCTGAGCCAGGATCAAACTCTCCGTTGTGTTCAAATCCTTTTGTAGAAAAAATCTACTCAATATGAATTGCATTCTCCAAACAAAATAAGATTGACTTAAGTTATTTAGGTTCCGCCTCCTTAGATAACTAAGGATTACTTTGAGTGCACATTAAAAATATTTCAAAGTGACTTTCCAAGATCTCAGATCCGTTGGTTTTCAAAAGACTAAAAGTTAGCAATTGAAAACAATTTATATATTCTTGACGGGACCTCACACCTTTATTGCAAATACATCTCAAAATTACCAAACCTAAATTTGATAAAGTCTTGACGCAATAAAAGCATCAGTTCCTAAGTTTTAAATTTTCTAGGTGCAGAGTTAAACCACAAGTGTATAACCCATTTTGAAGGTAAAAACCTTCTACTGGCTGAAAATACTGACCGAAATCAAATCTCCAAAAAATTTATACAATTACCAAAAATTAGATTTAAAGTAATTGCTTGAATAATGCAAAAAAAAATAATTTTGCCCAGAAGAAAATACTAAACCATTCGACTGTAATTATGCAACCTTTTATACAAAATTTTTTTATAAATTTTTATTTTGTTAAAAGTCTACTTAAAGAACTAGGCTTAAATAAAGGGATTCATTAGAAATGGCAGAAAGATTTAGTCAAAAAAATTTAAGAGTTCGTCCTAGTTCAGATGAAGACAAAATTGTAACAAATGCAAAAAAGCACTTTGAGAAGACCTTAGTTGAAATATCTGGTGAGTTAGTTGGCAGTGTTGCGGCACTAGAACACCCTACAAAAAACCTCAAATTAAATTATGGTGAAATTTTTCTTAGAGATAATGTTCCAGTGATGATTTATCTCATTACACAAAAAAGGTATGATATTGTAAAAAAGTTTTTAAAAGTATGCCTTGAGCTACAAAGCACTAATTATCAAACACGCGGGGTATTTCCTACCAGTTTTGTTGAAGAGAAAGGAAAATTAATTGGCGACTATGGTCAAAGATCGATAGGAAGAATTACGTCTGCAGATGCAAGTTTGTGGTGGCCAATATTATGCTGGTTTTATGTTAACAAAAGTGGTGATCATTCTTTTGGTAAAAGTCAAAGTGTGCAGAGAGGGATTCAACTTTTACTAGATTTAGTTTTACATCCAACATTTGAGGGCACACCTGTTCTTTTTGTTCCAGACTGTGCATTTATGATTGATAGACCAATGGATGTATGGGGCGCACCCTTGGAAGTGGAGGTATTACTTCATGGATGTTTAAAAAGTTGCATAAACTTAATGGAATTAAGTCGTGAAGACCACGTTAGTAGATTATTAGAGCAAAGACTTATTCTTACCAGTCAATGGGTTGAGGATCTAAGAAGTTTCCTTTTAAAACATTACTGGGTTACAAGCCAAACAATGCAAATTTTAAGAAGAAGGCCAACAGAACAATACGGAGATGATCAACACTTTAATGAATTTAATGTTCAACCTCAAGTAGTACCTTCATGGCTACAGGATTGGTTAGAGAACAGAGGTGGATATTTAATAGGCAATATTAGAACAGGAAGACCTGATTTTAGATTTTACAGCTTAGGGAACTCATTAGCATGTATGTTTGGAGTTCTCCCATCTTCAGAACAACGAGCACTTTTTAGACTAGTGCTACACAACAGACAACATCTTATGGCGCAAATGCCTATGCGAATTTGCCATCCTAATATGGATGTAGAAGAGTGGCAGAATAAAACAGGTTCAGATCCTAAAAACTGGCCTTGGAGTTATCATAACGGAGGTCATTGGCCAAGTTTACTTTGGTATTTTGGGGCTTCAGTACTTTTACATCAAAAAAGATTTCCTACTGAAGATGTGATTTTGATGGAAGAGATGAGATCTTTAGTTGAAGAATCTTATTGGTGTCAACTAAATCAATTACCAAAACAAGAGTGGGCCGAATATTTTGACGGACCTACTGGTACATGGGTTGGACAACAGTCTAGAACTTATCAAACATGGACAATAGTTGGATTTTTGTTGATGCATCATTTTCTAAGAGAAGATAATAATGACTTAGACATGTTCAATCTTTGAAAAGTATTAAAATAAACCTAAAGTAAGAGATTTATCTATAGGTAAGCAAGCACCAATTCCTAAATAGATAGTTAAAAAAGTTCCAAAAAGAAAGACTGACATTGCAACAGGTCTTCTAAAAGGATTGGAAAATTTATTTACATTCTCTATAAATGGCAAAATCATTAAGCCTAAGGGTATTAATGTTTGAAGAGCAATTCCAAGTAACTTATTTGGAACAACCCTCAAAATTTGGAATACAGGATAGAGATACCATTCAGGAAGAATTTCTAAAGGGGTAGCGAATGGATTAGCTTTGTCTCCCAACATCGCCGGATCTAATACTGCAAGGCCAACTACACAGGCAATAGTTCCAAGTATTACAACTGGGAAAATATATAAAAGATCATTTGGCCAAGCAGGCTCACCATAATAGTTGTGACCCATGCCTTTAGCTAACTTAGCTCTTAATTTTGGATCAGATAAATCAGGTTTTTTTAAAGTAGACATATAAAATAATTTAGAAGTTTCTATTGTTTAAATTATAAGGGTTTATAAAGGCCCTGAAATTCCTTGTTTACGAATCATAAGAAAATGCATAAGCATAAACACCGCTAGAGACCAAGGTAAAACAAAAGTATGAAGGCTATAAAATCTTGTTAGAGTTGATTGACCCACACTCTCGCCTCCACGAAGGAGTTCAACCATGAAATCACCAATTATCGGGATGGCGGCAGGTACACCAGAAACTATCTTAACCGCCCAGTATCCAACTTGGTCCCATGGAAGAGAATAACCTGTAACACCAAATGCAACTGTTATTACTGCCATAACAACTCCTGTTACCCAGGTTAATTCTCTTGGCCTTTTGAATCCACCCGTAAGGTAAACCCTAAATACATGAAGAATTAACATTAAAACCATCATAGAGGCACTCCATCTATGAACAGATCTAATTAACCAACCAAAACTTACATCAGTCATTAAGTAACTTACAGAATTATAAGCTTGCGTTACAGTCGGCTTATAGTAAAAAGTCATTGCAAAACCTGTTGCAAATTGAATTAGGAAGCATACTAAAGTTATGCCTCCTAAACAGTAAAATATATTTACATGAGGGGGTACGTACTTGGAAGTTACGTCGTCAGTTATGTCTTGGATTTCAAGCCTCTCTTGAAACCAGTCATAAACAGAAGAAGAATCAGACATCCAAAAAAAATAGCTTTGATACAAAAAGCTTACTTAAAATTTACTTACTTGGTGTTAACACTTAACCCAATGAATTCATCTTTTAACAAATTTTTAATATTCAAAAAATGGATCATCATCATCATGATCTTTATTTTTTCTACCAATTTTTTGTATATTCAAAGCGTTAATGCGCTTAGTGATAGCAGGCAATTTGTACTTGACGCTTGGACATTAGTAAATGAGGGATATTATGATCCAGAAAGGCTCGATGACATCCAATGGAAGCGAATTAGACAAAAAACATTACAGAAACAAATTGAAACAAGTGATGAGGCTTATTCTGCAATTGAAGATATGTTGAAACCTCTTGAAGATCCATTTACAAGAATATTAAGACCAAAAGATTATGAACTACTAAAAACAAGCAATTTTGGAAGTGAAATTAATGGGGTAGGCCTTCAATTAGGGGAAGATGAAATCACTAAACAAATCAAAGTTATTTCAACTTTGGCAGGATCCCCTGCTGAAGAAGCAGGAATAATTAGCGGTGATCAAATAGATAAGGTTGATGGAATATCTTGTTCCGAGTTAGGCCTCGCAAATACTGCGTCAAAACTCAGAGGAGAATCCGGAACAAAGGTTCTTGTTCAAATTACCTCTATGTCTGATGAGACTAAAGAAATTGATTTAGAACGAAGATCAGTTGACCTTAGACCAGTAAGGACAAAGAGATTGAGAGATGACTCTCATACTATTGGATATTTACGAATAACTCAATTTAGTGAAAGTGTTCCAAAAAAAATTGAAGAGGCTTTACAAGAACTAAAAGAAAAAGAGGTTGAGGGAGTAATACTTGATTTAAGGAACAACTCTGGTGGGTTGGTAAGTTCTGGAATTGCAGTAGCAGATTCATTTTTAAGCGAAAAGCCAATCGTAGAAACACAAGGTAGAAATGGCATTAAGGATGCAATCATTTCTCAGAAAAATACTTTTTTTGATGGCCCAATGGTAACTTTAGTTAACAAAGGTACTGCAAGCGCTAGTGAAATCCTTGCTGGATCTCTTCAGGATAATAAGAGGTCAACTTTAATGGGTGAACAAACTTATGGGAAAGGACTTATTCAGTCACTAAAAAGTTTAGGAGAAGAAAGTGGTATAGCTATTACTGTTGCCAGTTATTTAACACCTCAAGGAAATAATATTCAGGGGGAGGGGATAACTCCAGATAAAATTTTAGATCTCCCCGAGGCCAGGGAATACGGCAATTCTGAAGATAAATGGGTAAAAAATGCAGAGATATATCTAAACGCTCTATTTGATAAAAATGAAGTCGAAGAAAAAGTTAATGAAATTGAAAACAAAGATATTGAAAATTAAAAAAAGTTTTGAATTATAGATAGCTTATTTATTATGAATAAAAAAAGAATTTTTCATGATCCAATACATAAAGAAATAATCATTGATTCAGATAAACCAGAAGAATTAATGATTATGCAGCTAATTGATACTTTGGCATTTCAGAGATTGAGAAGGATAAAACAATTAGGTGCTGCCTCTCTTCTTTTCCATGGAGCAGAATCAAGCAGATTCACACATTCAATTGGTGTATTTTGTGTCGCGAGAAAGATTTATAGAAAGTTAATAGAGATAAAACCCGAATTTAGTGAAAATAAATTTATACTTTTCGGTGCCGCTCTTTTACATGATTTAGGTCATGGTCCACTAAGTCATACAAGCGAGGTTATATTTTCTCATGATCATGAGTTATTTTCTAAAAATTTAGTTAAAAGCTATTCACCCATATCTTCAATTCTTAAGAATTTCGGAAATGAATTACCTGATCAAATTGGAGACTTGTTTACAACTAAAACCTTATTCTCAAAACCTTTAAAAACACTAATCAGTAGTGAAATTGATTGTGATCGACTAGATTATTTGCTTCGTGATAGTTACAACACTGGAACAAAATATGGATTAGTAGATTTAGAAAGAATTATTTCAGCTCTAACTTTTTCTCCTGATGGGAATATCGCCATTAAACCAAAAGGAGTTATAGCTATTGAACATTTTTTAGTTCTAAGGAACATAATGTATAGAACTATTTACAACCACAGAATCAATGAAATATCTACTTGGATTCTAGAAAAAATTATTTATATTATCAAAAATAATTCCTCAAAAAAAAATTTATGGATAGAGGAAAGCATGCGCAGATGGATATTTTCTCCAAATCAATTAGAGACAAAAGACTTCCTTGCTAATGATGATATAGTCTTTTACTTCCATTTAATGAAATGGAAGGATCAATCTTTTGAACCTTTAGAGACTCTTTGTAAAATGTTTATTGATAGAAACTTACTAAAAGCATCAGATATAAGTTTTTTAACAAAATTAAAAAGGCTTGAAATATTAGCTTTTGCACGGAAAAAATGTAAAATAAATAATTATGATTCGGAGATATTTTGCGGCATTAAAGAAAAATCTTTCAAGGGTTTTAAGTCTAATAATTCTCTTAAAATATGGGATGGTAAATATCAAAACTCATTAGAAAATCACTCAGAATTAATAAAAACTTTGATGTCTCCAAATAATACTTCACTAATTATTTATCCAGGTGAATTTAGGAAAGATATAGAAGCTCAGATTGAGATAGAGAGAGCCAAGGCATAAATGAAATTAATTTTAAGAGATATCGGTAATGAATTTATCAAATCACTTTCTTTCGAAAGCTTTGAACCTTATCAAGATTTTTGGAACAAATTAATTGATCTCAAAAAACCAGCAGTGGCAAATCTAATTACAGAAAATGAAAAAATTAATTCAGGCGAATTAGCGGAATTGAAACTTTTCCTTGAAAAGCATAACATTAAGTTTTCAAATATCTATTCAAATAATAGGGAAACAGTGTTAAGTGGAAAGTCTTTAAAAATTAACTCAACTTTTATGCAGATTAAAGACCTCAGAAATCAATTAAATCTTGGTAATTTATCTCAAAAAAAGGATATAATTCACAAAGGCACAGTTAGATCAGGGGATAGAATATCTTCAAATGGTGATCTTTTTATAATGGGTGACGTTAATCCAGGAGCTATTATTTCTGCAAATAATAACGTTTATGTTTGGGGTAAATTATTTGGTAGTGCATTCGCTGGTAAAAATGGAAATAAAAATGCTTTTATTGCCTCACTTTGTTTAAAGCCACTACAATTAAGAATCTGCAAAATTGTAGCTATATGCTCAAAAGAGAAGCTAAATGATCAATATCCCGAAGTTGCAATTTTGAAAGACAATAAAATAATTATCAAACCATATCTTCTAAATGAAAACTTGAAATAAATAAATAATTTGAAATAAATTTGGTAAAAAGTTATAAATTTAAGAATTACTTAACTTTTGTGAAATTTTCCCATTTAAATCTAGCTTATTATTTGTGAAATTATTAATTTTTTGTGTCGAAAAATACTCGCACGATCTTAATCTGTTCTGGTAAAGGTGGGGTTGGTAAAACCACTCTAACGGCAAACCTTGGCATAGCCCTAGCCAATAGTGGAGCTACAACAGCTGTGCTAGATGCTGATTTTGGATTGAGGAATTTAGATCTTCTTTTGGGTTTAGAAAATCGTATTATTTATACAGCTCAAGATGTTTTAGATAAGAATTGTCGTCTTGATCAAGCATTAGTTAGGCATAAAAAGGAGCCAAATTTAGCTCTATTACCAGCGGGTGATCCTAGGATGCTTGATTGGATGAAGCCGGAAGATATGAAACAAATTAGTAAATTACTTAGTGAGAAGTTTGATTACGTTTTGGTAGATTGTCCTGCAGGAGTTGAAGATGGTTTTAAAAATGCTCTTTCAGCCTGCAAAGAAGCAATAGTAGTTACAAATCCTGAATTATCTGCAGTTCGTGATGCAGACAGAGTCATAGGAATTTTAAATACTTCTGATATAAAGCCAATACAGTTAGTAATTAATCGAGTTCGCCCCAATATGATGGCTAATCAAGAAATGCTCTCGATAGAAGATGTTCAAAGTATCCTTTCATTGCCTTTGTTAGGTATTGTTTTAGAGGATGAACAAGTAATAATAAGTACAAATAGAGGTGAGCCTCTTACTCTTTCTGATAGTAAATCTCCTGCCAAAAAATGCTATTTAAATGTATCTCAAAGGCTTACAGGAAAAGATATTCCAATTATCGATCCAAAGAACGAAGGGAATAGCCTTAAAGATAAATTTGTGAGATTAATGCAAACAAAGATTTTTTAAAAAATGATGACTCTCAGAGACCTTATAAATAAATTACTTGGCAGAGAAACGGCCAGTGCTAATACTGCTAGAGAAAGATTGCAATTAGTTTTAGCTCATGACAGAGTTGACATGAGCTCATTGACAACTGATCTTTTGGATAAGATGAGAAAAGAAATACTTGATGTGGTTGCTAAATATGTTGAGATTGATTTTGAGGAGGTTGCTGTAAGTCTAGAAACCGAAGATAGAATGACTGCATTAGTCGCTAATTTACCTATAAAAAGAACTCTTACAGGAGAAATCGAAATTAAAAAAAATGACGAAACTAATAAAAAGAAATAAATGTTTTAAAAATCTAAATTAATAAATTATCAAATAACACCTCGCTATATGTAAAATAAATTTATGCCGGCTTAGCTCAGCGGTAGAGCAGCGCTTTTGTAAAGCGAAGGTCATCAGTTCAAATCTGTTAGCCGGCATTTTTAAAGTTCTGTATTTGATTTCTCTTTTTTTGTCGAAAATATAACAATAAAAATCAATAAAAGAAAAGTTGCCAAGAATCTTATCTCAAATAGATGAGTTAAAAATGATGTTAAAGGTTCAAAAATCCAGTAAGAAAATATTTGTGTAAAAAAAATAAAAAAGATAAGAATAAACATTAATCTATACCAGGAATTTTGACTTCTCCTTTTCTAATTACTTTCCATATTCCAGTATTAACCCAAGAAATTATGGTACTCGCCTGACCACTACATTTTTCCCAAGGGATGGGTCCTAAAATATTTACATCAGGCAAATTATTCGAAATTTCTTTTGCACTAGTAGCTGTAGGTAATCCTGATAGGTTTGCACTTGAGGTAAATAATGGTCCACTATCCTTTAAGAGTAATTGAGCCATCTTTGAATTTGGTATTCGTAAACCAAGTGTCAATTTGCTGTTAGTTGAAAATGATCTTCTTTTTAAAGAGATCGGAATAATGATTGTTAATGGTCCTGGCCAAAAACGAGAAGAAATATATTTAAAATCATCTAATGCTGATTCATGAACAAAATCATCAAATTGAAAATTTTCAGATCCCATTAATATTAAGGGTTTTTTGATATCTCTTTTTTTTATTTTGTAAATGATTTCTGAAAACTTTGGCAAGCATCCTATCGCAGGCAAAGTATCAGTCGGAAATACCACAGGCAAACCACTATTTAGTTTGTCTAAAGCTAATTTCCGGTCTATGAAATTCATTTAAAATATTAAATAATAATTTATTTATATCTTCCAATTGTAAATCTTCCAATCCCAGAAAAATCTTTTAAAACTTTTACAGAAGTAAATCTGTTTTCAAGAAATAATTGTTTTACTCTGTCACCATGATCAAAATGATTCTCAATCAACAACCAACCTTTATCTTTTAGATATAAGGGTGCATGTTGAACTATTTCTATTATATGATCTAGGCCTTCTTTCCCTCCATAAAGAGCATTTTTAGGTTCAAAATTCTTTACCTCTATTGGTAAAACTTCATAAGTATCTCGGGGAATATAGGGGGGATTAGATACTGCTAAATCTATTTTACCTTTGAAATTTTCAAGGGGAGTCCACCAATTCCCATGATAAAACTTTAAATTAGATTGATTAGAGTTATTCGCAAAATTTCTGGTTGCAATCTCAATAGCATTTTTATCAATATCAGTTGAAATTCCGTTCCAGTTCGGATTCTCTAATGCTAAAGCTATGCTAATCGCACCTGAACCAGTACCTAGATCTACAAAGGTTATTTTTTCTTCCTTATTTTTGAATATTCCCGAAATTATTTCAACAATAAGTTCTGTTTCTGGTCGTGGGATAAGAACTCTATTTGAGACCTCAAGTGTGAGATCCCTCCAAAAAGAAATTCCGCTTAAATATTGTATGGGAATAGAAGTATTAAGATGTTTATCCCAAAAATATTCAAGTGAATCTAAATTTAATTTTAAATTCAAATTTCTTTCCGATTTTATCTTGATTAGATTTAATTCTTTATTTGATAATCCACCTAATGTTTCAATTAAAAAATTGAGAGAATTTTTATCTCCTCCTTTTAATATTTGTTTTCTTTTCCACAATAAAAAATCTCTAGCAGAAATTAAAAACATTAAAAAGTAAGCTTAGCGCTTTGGGCCAAGTTTACCCTTACTAGAATCTGAATAAAAGCTTGATTTTTCTCCATCTTGGGTCGAAATAAATAAACCAATTAGAAAGATTGTTGGTACTCCTACAAAAAGAAGACTAGCTACGAAACCAAAATTTGTTGTTTCCATTTAATTAAGACAAATTCAAAGATATTAAGACTATAGACATTTAAATAGAAATTAAGTGAAAAAATTAAAAAGTCGACTAACTCATTAACAGTCTTAAACAATTTATCTAGGTAATTTTTTGTTTTCAGAAGATTCCTTCAATTCTTTCAAGTTTGAGGGAGGGGATTGAGGCTTAGTTAGTATTACTGCAGATGAACTTATGAGAGTTTGACATGCAAGTCTCCAGTTATCAGGTCTATTTTTGAGCTTTTCTTCTTCAACTGAAGTAAGTGGACTAAGGGAATTTTTCGATCCTCCTTCAACTGAAACAAAACAAGTACTGCATTGTCCAACGCCGCCACAATTTCCTAGTATTCCCTTTAATCCATAAAGTTGTATTTGCTTTTTAATTATTAACTCTCTCAAATTTTCTCCGGAATTACATTGGATATCAATTCCTTCTCTGATGAATCTAATAGTTGTCATTTTTTTTGTTATTTTTAACCATTTTGGCGCTTTACTTTGAGAATTGTGACCAAAATATTAACATATTTTAGCTAAAAATTCCCTGAAATTGTAGTTATGCTAGTTAATCTGACCAGTTTTACTAACAAAATTAATTTATTTACAAAACTCTCTCAAAGCCCAAAAAACCCCTACTATCGTGATGTTTAGCTGTTTATTCAGCATCGTTACAAGAATTTTAACCGATGGGATTGCCTTGGTATCGAGTTCACACAGTAGTTATAAACGACCCTGGTCGACTACTAGCTGTTCATCTCATGCATACTGCATTATTAGCCGGCTGGGCCGGTTCAATGGCTTTATACGAATTAGCCATTTTTGATCCTTCAGACGCTGTTCTTAATCCAATGTGGAGGCAGGGAATGTATGTCATGCCATTTATGGCAAGATTAGGAATCACAAGTAGTTGGAACGGATGGGATATTACTGGAGCTACTGGAGTTGATCCAGGATTCTGGAGTTTTGAGGGTGTAGCCGCTGCCCACATTGTTTTTAGCGGACTTTTAATGCTTGCTTCAATCTGGCATTGGACATATTGGGATTTAGATTTATGGGAGGATGAAAGAACAGGAGAACCTGCTCTTGATCTTCCAAGAATATTTGGAATTCATCTTCTATTAGCAGGAATTACTTGTTTTGGATTCGGAGCCTTTCATTGTGCCAATGTTGGAATTTGGGTTTCAGATCCTTATGGTTTAACTGGTCATGTTGAACCTGTTGCTCCATCTTGGGGAGCAGATGGATTTAATCCATTCAATCCAGGTGGAATTGTTGCAAATCATATTGCAGCAGGGCTTCTTGGCATTATTGGTGGGATATTTCATATTACGAATAGACCGGGAGAAAGACTTTATAGAGCTTTAAAGCTTGGAAGTTTGGAGGGAGTATTAGCTAGTGCTTTAGCTGCTGTTCTCTTTGTTTCGTTTGTTGTTGCAGGAACAATGTGGTACGGCTCGGCCACGACCCCTGTTGAATTGTTTGGTCCTACAAGATATCAATGGGATTCTGGTTACTTCAAAACCGAAATAAATAGAAGAGTTCAAACAGCTATTGATAATGGAGCGACTAGGGAAGAAGCTTACGCTTCAATTCCTGAAAAGCTGGCATTCTACGATTATGTAGGCAACAGCCCTGCGAAAGGAGGATTATTTAGGGTTGGAGCTCTTGTAAATGGAGATGGATTACCAACAGGTTGGCAAGGACATATTGCTTTCCAAGATAAAGAGGGTAATGACTTGGAAGTTAGAAGAATTCCAAACTTCTTTGAAAACTTTCCAGTCATTTTAGAAGATAAAGAAGGGAATGTAAGGGCTGATATCCCCTTTAGAAGAGCTGAAGCAAAGTATTCATTTGAACAAACTGGCATTACAGCTACTATTTATGGAGGCGATCTTAATGGTCAAACATTTACGGATCCTGCTGTAGTAAAAAGACTAGCTCGAAAAGCTCAACTTGGTGAAGCATTCAAGTTTGATAGAGAAACATATAAATCTGATGGTGTTTTCCGAAGTTCCCCAAGAGCTTGGTTCACATACGCACATTTGTGTTTCGGATTATTATTCTTATTTGGTCATTGGTGGCATGCTTCAAGAACTCTTTATAGAGACTCATTTGCTGGAATTGATGCTGAGATAGGAGACCAAGTTGAGTTTGGTCTCTTTAAGAAACTTGGCGACGAAACCACTAGAAG
>QCTA01000013.1 GCA_003211335.1 Prochlorococcus sp. AG-670-O11
ATATCACAAGGTTCTGAACCATTAATACCAAACTTTTCAACTAAAAAGTTTGCCCTATTAATTTCATAAATGCTTTTATCTAAATTATCTTTTATTGAATTAAAAGATCTATTTAAATCATTATCAATATATCTGCAACCTCTTTCGAAGGCTTGAGGATTTCCTATTATGTACTTATATTCAATGTTTTTATCAATAGTATTTAATTGCTTTTTAAATTGATTGACCGCCCAAACTGGATTAATTTCATTTCCATGAGTACCAGAAACAATGAGTATTTTTTTTAAAGCCATCTTAAACAATTAAAGTTTAAAGTTTATGCAGAATAAATACCTAATTAACTTCGCCAAAAAGTTCTGGTTTTGGTTTTGGACTAAATTAATGAATGGTTTCGCACCTGCTGATTCACAAGGAAATTATATAAGGCCGCAAGGGATACTAGGAGATAAAACTTATGATTTTGATGACAAAAATGAAAAGAACTATTTATTAGTTGGAAATTCTTGTCCCTGGTGCCATAGAACTTTACTAGTATATAAACTGAAAAATTTATCAAAGAAAGTCAAAGTTATATTTTTGAAAGCAGATATTAATAATGGTCAATGGATTTTTAATGAAAAGTTTAAAGGATGTAATACTCTTGATCAATTTTATAAAAAAGCAAAAGAAAATAATATTTTCAGGTCGACATTACCACTATTATTTCAACTCCAAAATGGACATATTAATATTCTATCTAATGAAAGCTCCCAAATTGTGAGTTTAATGAATTCAATAAAAGAAGAATCCCTTGAAGAAACACTCCAAATCAATAATTGCAGTCAGGATTTGTTGAAAATTATTCATTCCGAAATAAATGATGGGGTTTATAAATGTGGATTTGCAAGAAATCAAGAATCTTATGAAAAAGCAAGTAAGAGCCTTTTTGAAGCTTTAACTAAAATAGAAAAAATGTTTGATAAGAATTTAGGTAATTGGATTTGTGGAAAAGAATTAACTTATGCTGATATTTATTTGTTTCCTACAGTTATTCGTTGGGAATTAATTTATAAGCATCTTTTCAAATGTACTGAAAAAGAAATTGCAGATTTTAAAAACATAATTAATTGGAGATTAAGATTTTTTGAATTATCTAATATTTCTGAAACATGTTTTGATGCTGAATGGAAAAAGGATTATTACAAAGCATTATTTCCTTTAAACGTAAATCAAATTGTCCCTATTCTTCCTTCGCTAAAGGAAGTAATGAAATCATTTCCAAAATAGATTTATTATTAAATATCCATAAACTATTAGATTTCATGTTGTAATGAACACTAATCTTATTAATAGATGATGCAAAATCAATTGAAATTAACTATGTTATAAATGTCTACTCAAGTATGAAAAGCTGCAAATGAAATCCATTGACGAACACATTCAAAAAGATCAATCGGAAATCGCCTCTGCTAAAGAACAGGGTAATCTTCCAAAGGTCAGACATTTAACTGAAGAATTAAAGGATCTTGAAGAATATAAAGATCATCATCCTGAAGATAAGCATGATCCGAATGCTTTAGAGTTATTTTGCGATGCTAATCCAGACGAACCTGAATGCTTAGTTTATGATGATTAAGATTAATCTCTAAAAACAAAAAATAAAAAAGGGCCTTAAAGGCCCTTTTTTAATAATCCATATTAAAATCAGATGGACTTCCAGTTAAAGAACATACCACAGATTCTTCATTCTTCATTTCTTGAACTTTTACTATAGGTCTCCCCATTTTCTTTAAGACTTCAATATCTTGAATAGTCTGGCACCTAGCAATAATTTGTCCTTGTTTATCAAAGCAACTATAAAAATTCATAAGGTTATAAAAGGCAATATCTAATTTATGGCTAAATTACTGAATTAAATCAAGTAATTAAATCAATAAAATAATATTTCCAAAAAATTATATTCGATCCCAAACCTCAGAAAGCAGTGAAGATAAGCCTTCTCGTAAAGATGAAGAAATAACTAAAACTTTTTTGTCGGATAATTTTTCTAACTTTTTTATAATTGATCGCAGATAATTTTCATCTACAAGTTCCATTTTATTAAGTACAACTATTCTTTCTTTATTTAAAAGCCCATTACCATATTGTTTTAATTCTTTTTCAATTATCTTAAAATCATTAATAGGATTTTCTGCAATTGAATCAATTAGATGAATAAGTATCTTAGTTCTTTGAATATGTCTTAAAAAATCATGGCCCAAACCTACTCCTTCAGCTGCGCCAGATATTAAACCAGGAATATCCGCAAAAAGGCATCCATTGCCATCAGCTTTTCTCACTACTCCCAAATTAGGTATTAAAGTTGTAAAAGGGTAGTTTGCAATTTTAGGACGTGCTGATGATAAAACAGAAATTAAAGTACTTTTCCCTGCATTAGGAAGACCTATAATTCCTACTTCAGCAAGAAGTTTTAATTCTAATTGAACCTCCCATATCTCTCCATCTTTTCCTTCAGTAAAAGATTCAGGAGCCCTATTTTGATTACTTAAGTAGTAAGCATTACCATGGCCACCTCTCCCTCCGTAAGCAATAGTTAAGCTCTGTTTATCTTCGGTTAAATCTCCTAAAATAATGCCAGAATTAACATCTTTAATTTCTGTACCGCAAGGAACTCTAAGGATTGTATTTTCCCCTGTTGCTCCAGATCTTTTGTTTGGACCACCTTTAAAACCATCTTTAGCAAATATTTCTCTATTAAATTTAAAATCCAACAGTGTTTGAAGATTAGTATCAGCAATAAAGATAATTGAACCACCCTTCCCTCCATTACCTCCTGAAGGTCCACCGGCAGGAACAAATTTTTCTCTTCTAAATGAAACAATTCCATTACCGCCCTTACCAGCTTTAAGAATAATGTTTGCTTGATCAATAAATTGCACTTAAAAGTTTTTTAATGATTTTTTTATAGATACTTTTAAATTTTATTTTATCCACGCAATACTGCAACCAGATCCTCCTTCATTAGTTGCTGCATCTTCAACTTTATCGACATAATGCAAACTAGATAGCCAAATACGTAATCCTTTTTTTAATTTACCAGTTCCAATTCCATGAACTATCCAAAGCGGTCCATGAAACTTTCTAATTTTTTCCTCAATTATTATTTCTGCTTCATGGACTCTCATACCCCTAACGTCTATGGTATTTTTATTTGTTCTAATTTTAGAAAAAGAAAAATCTTCTCTTACAGAATTTATTTGAATTTTAGAATTTTTGAAATTGGGTTTTTCCCCATTAAGACCTTCAAATTCGTTAATTAATAATGTACTTCTAAATGATCCACATTTAACCTCGAAAGATCTTGCTTTTTGATCTATATCAATTATTTGACCAGTACTATTTAAACTTTTAATTTTTATAAAATCTCCTATTTTCGGGCTCCAAGAAATTTCTTTATTGATATTTGTTTGAGTTAAATGTTCCTTCTCAATCTCTTTAAGCCTAATTCCAATTAATCTAGAATCTTCTCCATTTGCATTTTGGTCTTTTAATTTCTTAATCAAATTAATAACCTCTTTTTTAGCTGCTCTTATGTGTTTTGATAATTTTTGTTTTTCACTTTCCTGTATTTTTTCAGCATTATTTTTTTGAAATTCATAATTACTCTTTATTTCATCATGTAATATTTCTGTTCTAGCTATAAGTTCAGCAGCCTCTTCTGCCGAATTTTGTTGCTTTATCCTCTCATCTTCTAGCCCTTTAATAATACTATTTATATTTTCAACTTCTTTCGGTTTTAAATAATTAGCAGCTTCATTGAGTATTTTTTCATCAATCCCAATTCTCCTTGAAATTGATAAGGCATTACTTCTTCCAGGTATTCCCCAGTTCAGTTTATACCTTGGCTTGAAAGATTCTTCGTCAAAAGCAACTGAAACATTTTCGAATCTATTGTCACTATATTTTAAAGCTTTTATATCACCATAATGAGTTGTAGCTAGAGTGATATCAGATAGGGTTGCGAATTCCTTTAGTAATGCGATTGCAAGAGCGGTACCTTCAGAAGGATCAGTCCCAGATCCTATTTCATCTAATAAAACAACTGATAGCCCCTTTTTATTATTAAGAGATTCCAGAATATTTCTAATACGCAAAATATGCCCACTGAAAGTAGATAGATTTCCTTCCAAGGATTGATCATCACCAATATCCACAAATATATTTGGACAAAAAGGGATAATTGGATTTTTTATTGATGGAATAAATAATCCTGATCTAGCCATTAATAATGCTATTCCAAGACCTTTTAAAGCAACAGTTTTGCCTCCAGTATTAGGACCCGTTATGGCTACTACCTTAGTATTTCTATTTATATGAAAATCTATAGATACTGGTTTGGGAGCTTCTTTTTTTTTATTTTCCCAAATCAAAAGAGGATGCGAAAAACCTATTAAATTAACTATTGGATTATTCTCAACAATTGGAGCATTACCTCCAATCCAATTTGAATATCTTGAACGTATAAGAGCATGCTCAGTTCTCAATAGAATATCTGACATTTCAATAAGGCTTTTATCATTATCACTAATAATTTGTGACCATTCTTTTAATAATTTAAATTCTTCTCCTGCTACTCTGGCTTCCATTGAAGCAATTTTATTACCCTTAAATACTATAGATTCTGGCTCCAAATATATGGTATTTCCTGATGCAGAAGAATCATGAATTATACCTTTGAATTTCTCAGCAAATTGTACTTTTATAGCTAAAACAGGTCTCCCATATCTATCACCAATAATAGTATCTTGAATATAATTAATATTTTTTTGAATAAATTTATCTACTAATATCCTTCTTTCTGATTTCTTAGATAATAAATCTTGTCTAAGATTAGCTAATTTCTGACTAGCTCGATCGGAAATTCTACCATTTGATTCAATACCATTTTTTAGAATTTTTTCAATTTGATTATGATCAATTAAACGATTTAAAAAAGAAGAAATAAAAGGTCTTGCCTCAAAATCTAAGATTATTTTTTTTAAATCTTTTGCCGCAGATATTGTTTCTGCTATTTCTAATAATTCAGAAGAATTAATAACCCCTCCTTTTGAACAAATCTCAATATTTTTACTTATATCAAATACACCTGAAAAACTAATAGATTTATCTAAGGTCTTTTCTAACTCATTTATTTCGATAGTTTCTTGCAATAATCTTCTGGAAATTTCATATTCAGTAGGAATCTCAGATTCTAATATTGCATTTTCTCCCATTTTTGTAGAAGCAAAAGAGGAGATCTGAGTTTTTAAATTATCCCATTCTAAAAGACTTATAGATTCTTCTGAAAGTGATCTATGAGCGGATGAATTTTTATAATGACTTTTCTCTATCATTCAATCGAAATAATCAAATATTTGATTTAATCCCACCAGCAGGAACATAAAGCATTTCAAGCCAGTTACCTTCGGTATCTTGCATATAAAAAGAAGCCGTTCCATCTCGATGTTCATGAATAGGAGCAACTTTCACTCCAGATTTTTTTAAATCTGAATAAATATTTTCCACTTCCTTTTTATCTTCAAAATGAAAAGCAAAATGTGGACCAGCTGCTTTATAACTAGGTCCCAATAAAGCAAGTCCATCTTTTCCTTTACCAGCCTCCAGATAGCACCAATCTTTATCATCCCAAATTAATTGCATACCTAAGTTCAAATAAAAAGACTTAGCTCTATCTAGATTTTCTACTCTAAGTGCAATATGTCCGACTCTTTGGACACCTTTTGAACTTTTTAAAAGCAAAATAATTAATAATATTTATATTAAGAATAAACAAATTTTTTAACTTTAATGAGTTTTTACTTCTCATTCAACCATTTTGATGCATCACAAGCATGATAGGTGAGTATTAATTTTGCCCCTGCTCTTTTAAAACTAAGCAATGTTTCTAAAACAATATCCTTTTCATTAATCCAATTTTTCATAGCAGCAGCCTTTACCATTGAATATTCTCCACTCACGTTATAAGCAGCTATTGGTTTATTTGAAAAAGTACTCAGCCGATAAACTATGTCTAGATAAGAGATACCAGGCTTAACCATCAAAATATCTGCACCCTCATATTGATCTAATGCCGATTCAATTAAAGCCTCCTTCGAGTTAGCAGGATCCATTTGATATGTTGATTTATTATCTGGAATTATTTTCCTATTATTCTCTTTCGGGGCAGAATCTAATGCTGTTCTAAAAGGACCATAATAAGCAGATGAAAATTTTGCGGTATAGCTAATAATTCCCACATCGCTAAATCCCTCAATATCCAAAGCAGTTCTTATAGCTCCAACTCTTCCATCCATCATGTCACTTGGACCGATAAAATCTGCTCCCGCTCTTGCTTGGGTAATAGCCTGTTTTTTCAGAATCTCAATGGTTTCATCATTCAATATTTTTCCATTGTCATCAACCAAGCCATCATGACCATCACATGAATAGGGATCTAAGGCAACATCAGTCATAATTGCCATCTCAGGGATCTCTTTTTTTAACATTCGAATAGCCTTAGGTATTAAACCAGCTTCATTGAAACATTCTGATCCGTCTTCTGTTTTTAAACTATCGTCAATTTTTGGAAAAAGTACAATACATCTAATACCTAATTCCCAGGCTCTAGAAACTTCCTTAATTAATCCATTCATGTCCCATCTATAAATACCAGGCATTGCAGATATTTCTTCTTGGAAATCCTTTTCGTGAATAAACAGTGGATATATAAAATCTTCAGGATGCAGATGGTTTTCTCTTACCATCTCTCTTATTGCGTCTGTCCTTCTCAATCTTCTTGGGCGAATGATCAAATTCATTTGAATATTTTGAAGTTATAAAGTAATTATTTAACTAATACGATAGTCTCTTGACTTCCATAAAAAATAACCAAAATACTTTTTTGTTCAGGAAAATTAACCTAACATACTTAAAAAAAATTTTTTAAAAGTTGTTGATATATTTTTCACAAATTTAATTTTTTAACAAATTTTGGTCATAAAGAGATAATATCTTCTAGTTAATGTATTTATTTAAGGAGAATTTCTTTGGAAATAATTAATGGATTTAATCTTAAGAATGTAAGGGGTGATATTTTAGGAGGAATAACAGCTGCAGTAGTAGCTTTACCTCTTGCACTTGCTTTTGGAAACGCAGCCTTAGGACCTGGGGGTGCAATTTACGGTTTATATGGCGCAGTTGTTGTTGGTTTTTTAGCAGCTTTATTTGGGGGCACTCCCGCTCAAGTTAGTGGTCCAACTGGTCCAATGAGTGTAACAGTCGCAGGAGTTGTAGCAGGGTTAGCAGCTGTTGGTGTACCTAGAGATCTTTCAGCAGGTCAAATTTTACCTTTAGTCATGGCTGCAGTAGTAATTGGAGGATTATTACAAATATTGTTTGGAATTTTAAAGCTTGGTAAATATATAACGCTTGTTCCATATTCTGTGGTCTCCGGATTTATGTCTGGCATAGGAGTGATAATAATTGCTCTTCAGATTGGTCCACTATTAGGAATAAGTACCCGAGGAGGTGTAGTCGAGTCTTTATCAACTGTTTTTTCTAATTTCCAACCGAATGGAGCTGCTATTGGTGTAGCAATAATGACACTAGGCATAGTATTTCTTACACCTAGAAAAATTAGCCAATGGGTACCCTCCCCTCTTCTAGCCTTATTAATAGTGACTCCACTATCAATTTTAATTTTCGGCGATGGTGCATTAGACAGAATTGGTGAAATACCTAGAGGAGTGCCATCTCTAAGCTTTCCAAGCTTTAATCAATACTTTCCTATCATTTTCAAAGCTGGCTTAGTTCTGGCAGTTCTTGGAGCTATTGACTCTTTACTCACCTCTCTAGTTGCAGATAATATTTCTCAAACAAGACATAATTCTGATAGAGAATTAATTGGCCAGGGAATAGGAAATGCTATAGCTGGACTATTTTCAGGTTTACCTGGAGCTGGGGCGACAATGAGAACTGTTATAAATGTTAAATCTGGAGGCTCTACTCCTATTTCAGGAATGGTTCATTCAGTAGTTCTATTAATAGTTTTAGTAGGTGCTGGACCATTAGCAGAGCAAATACCTACAGCTCTTTTAGCAGGCATTCTTATCAAAGTAGGTTTGGATATTATTGACTGGGGATTCTTGAGAAGAGCTCACAAATTATCTCTTAAAACTGCAGTTGTTATGTATGGTGTATTACTAATGACAGTTTTTTGGGATTTAATATGGGCAGTATTAGTTGGAGTATTTATTGCAAATATGCTAACCATTGATTCAATAACTGAAACGCAATTAGAAGGAATGGATCAGGATAATCCTTTATCTAAGGATAATGAGCAAAGTAAAAATCTTTTACCCTCTGATGAAAAAGCTCTTCTTGATAGATGTTCTGGAGAAGTAATGTTATTTAGACTAAAAGGCCCACTAAGTTTTGGTGCAGCAAAAGGTATTACTGAGAGAATGATGTTAGTAAGAAACTATAAAATTTTAATCTTAGATATCACTGATGTCCCTAGAGTTGGAGTGACAGCTACACTTGCAATTGAAGATATGATGCAAGAAGCTAAAAATAATTCTAGAAAAGCATTTGTAGCTGGAGCTAATGAAAAAGTTAAAGAAAGATTATCCAAATTTGGGGTTGATGGAATAATTGATACAAGGAAAGAAGCTTTAGAAGCTGCTTTAAATGAATTAGCCTAATAATTTATGGAAATAAATCCCATATTACAAAATGTATTAGCTCCTCCTGTACTGTTTTTCTTAATTGGAGCAATTTCTATATTTTTTAAATCCGACCTAGAAATACCTGCTCCTTTACCTAAACTTTTTTCTTTATACTTACTTTTGGCAATTGGTTTTAAAGGAGGAATTGAAATACAGAAAAGTGGTTTTACTGATCAGGTTTTACCAACATTAGGTGCAGCGATAATGATGTCGTTAATAATTCCTCTGATTGGATTCTTTATCTTAAGATACAAGTTTGATGTTTTTAACTCAGCAGCTATTGCAGCTGCATATGGATCCATCAGTGCTGTAACTTTTATCTCAGCAGAAAGTTTCTTAGAGAGTCAAAGTATAGACTTCGATGGATTCATGGTCGGGGCTTTAGCTTTAATGGAGTCTCCGGCAATAATTGTAGGTTTATTAATAGTAAAATTTGCAGCCCCTAAAAATAGACCCAATTCAAGAAAAATGCATCTTAGCTCCATATTGCATGAGTCTCTTTTAAATGGATCAGTTTATTTATTACTATCAAGTTTAATTGTTGGTTTTCTTACGGCTTTCAGTAATCCCGCAGCCATTTCAAAAATGGAACCTTTTACTGGACAACTTTTTTATGGAGCAGAATGCTTTTTCCTTTTAGACATGGGAATAGTTGCAGCTCAAAGATTACCAAGGTTGAAGAATGCAGGTTCATATTTAATTGGATTTGCAATCTTCATGCCATTATTTAATGCTTTTATAGGTGTTTTCGTTGCAAGATTTTTATCTCTAGGACCTGGAAATGCACTTTTATTTGTGGTTTTATGTGCAAGTGCCTCGTATTTAGCTGTACCGGCAGCAATGAGGATGACTGTCCCAGAAGCACGATCAAGTTACTATATATCTACGACATTAGGTTTGACTTTTCCGTTCAATATAGTTCTAGGCATCCCAATCTATATGAGTTTAGTAAATAAAATTATCCCACTTGCCCCGTTGTAAAAAATGAAAAGATTAGATTTAATTTTTAGTGAAAGAGAACTTGATGCAATTATCAATACATTAGAGAAAGCTAATGTCCCAGGATATACAGTAATGAAACATGCAACTGGGAGAGGTCCAGAAAGAGTTGTTACTGAAGATATGGAATTTACTGGGTTAGGCTCAAATGCTCATGTGATAGTTTTCTGTGAGCAAGAATTAATTGATCAAATGCGTGACAATATTAAGTCTGATCTAAGTTATTACGGTGGAGTAGCTTATATCTCAGAAGCAACGCCTTTATAAAATTAATTATTTTATAAACTCTTTAAGAGTGTATCCAATCTACTCTTATATTTTTTCTACTGTTTAAATAGCGGTCAATAGACATGGCTGCTATACATCCATCTGATGCTGCGACAACCGCCTGCTTAAAAGGTGTATTTCTTATATCACCAATAGCCCATACTCCATCTGAATTTGTAGACATAAAATCATCAACAATTACTCCTCCATCTTCCTTTAAAGCAATTTGATCTCCTAAAAAATCAGTAATTGGTTTTGAACCACTCATATATACAAAGACTCCATCTAAATCAAGGTTAATAGGACCCTCTTCTTGTTTATTCTTCACAACAACCCCATTTACTCCCATATCATTTCCTATTATTTCTAATAATCTCGTTCTACTCCAATGCCTAATATTAGAGTTATCCATTAATTCCATAGCCTCCTCATTATCTGGCTTTGGATCACTCGATGTAATCCAATGAACAGTTGAAGCAAATTTAGTAAGAACGGTAGCCTCCTCAATTGCCTCTTTATTGGCTCCAACAACTGCAACTTCTCTATTTTTATAAAAAGCACCATCACATGTAGCACAATAACTTACACCCTTTCCTAAGAAATCTGCCTCTCCTTTAAAGGAAGCAGGTCTACCCATAGCTCCACTTGCAAGTACAAGTGCCTTAGCTTTAAAGGTTCCTTCAGGTGTATAAACAGTCTTCCAATCTTCTGCTACATCAATTCCAAAAACTTGAGCTCTTCTATAGTCAGTTCCATATTGAACTGCTTGTTCTCTCATTAATGTAAGCAATTTTTCGCCACTAATATCTACAGGAACTCCTGGATAATTTGCAATTTGATGGGTTATTGCTAAAGCACCAACAGATGGATTCTTATCTATTATGACAGTCTTTAAGTTGGAACGAGATGTGTACAAAGCACAGGTACATCCTGCAGGGCCACCGCCAATAATAGCAACATCTGTCTCAATAATTTCCAATTTAATAAAACTCCTTTTACTCAATAATTAGATGAGTTTTTGGGTAGAAAAATATACTATTTAAATTTCTACCCTTTTTACATAAATATAAGTTAAGAGATAAAAAAGAAAAAAGCAGAATATAGAAACAAACTTACATAGGAAAAATAAGAATAGATAAATTAAAAAGAAAATCAATTTCCTGATTTGTTCTCAATTGATCTATTATTAAAATAAAGAAAGTTGTAAATTACTAAAAGGCTCCAAATATTATTTATGACGAATTCTGATTATATTTTAAAAGCAGCTATTAAAAAGGTAACTGAAAAATTAAACGAAATAGTCCTAGAAAAAATTGAAGAAGCTTCAAATGTTGCGCAAGATGCTCCAGAAAAAATTAAAAAAGAATTCGATACGCTTAAAGAGGCAATTATTGAAGAGGCAGCAAGAATGGAAAGCCAAGAAAGTCATAATAGAAATACTTACACTTCAGAATCTAATCAAAATCCAAACTTAAGTGAAGTTCTTAAAGAAGTAGAAGAGATTAAAAAAAAGATTAATCAATTTAATAGTGAAATGAATAAAATAATTTAATGAGTAATCATAAATTAAAAAACCGAATAAAGAAAATCAAAAGGGGATTTCTTATTTGGCGAACACTCATTATATTGTTATTAAATTTATGGATAGACAATTTAAAATTTAAAATTTTCGGAACAACCATAGAGAAAAAAAATAAAGTTCAAACAAAAAGAGCTAGGTGGTTTACTAATCAATTAATTCAACTTGGTTCCGCGTTTATAAAAATTGGTCAGCTATTGTCTGCAAGACCTGATTTAATACCGAATAACTGGATTCAAGAATTATCAAAGTTACAAGATCAAGTTCCTCAGTTTTCATATATAAAAGTTGAAGAAATTATCAAAAGAGAATTGGGTGATAAGTTCTCAGAAATCAAACAAATTACTTCTACACCAATTGGATCAGCTTCTTTAGCTCAGGTACACAGAGCTACTTTAATAAATGGTAATGAAGTTGTATTTAAAGTTCAAAGACCAAATCTAAAAAATTTATTCACCATTGATTTGAAAATAATGCAACAAATTGCATTCATAATCCAAAAGAATAAGAACTGGAGTAGAGGAAGAAATTGGGTTGCAATAGCAAAAGAGTGTAGAAAAGTTCTTATGAAAGAATTAGATTTTAAATGTGAAGCTCAATATGCAGCAAGGTTTAGGCAACAATTTCTTGATGATGAAAATGTAGAAGTTCCTGAGGTAATTTGGAACTTGAGCAGTGAAAAAGTTCTTTGTTTAAGTTATCTAGAAGGTACAAAAATAAGTGATGTTAAAGAATTAAAAGCTAAGAATATTGAATTACCAAAGATTGCAGAAATAGGTGCAATTAGCTATTTAAAACAGCTCGTAAATTATGGTTTTTTTCATGCTGATCCTCATCCAGGTAATTTAGCAGTTTCAAATTCTGGCAAATTGATCTTTTATGATTTTGGGATGATGGGTAATATTTCAAATAATCTTCAAGCAAGTTTAGGATCCATGGTTCAATCTGCAGCATTAAGAGATGCATCATCCTTAGTTACTCAACTCCAGCAAGCGGGTCTGATTTCCAAAGAAATAGATGTAGGGCCAGTTAGAAGATTAGTTAGATTAATGCTTAAAGAAGCTTTAACTCCACCATTTAGCCCAAATATTATCGAAAAACTATCTGGGGATTTATATGAACTTGTTTATGAAACTCCTTTTCAGCTGCCAGTTGATTTAATATTTGTGATGAGAGCACTATCAACTTTTGAAGGTGTTGGTAGAATGTTGGATCCAGGGTTTAACCTTGTATCAATAACAAAGCCTTATTTAATTGATCTAATGACTTCTAACAATCAATCACCTAATGATTTAATTAACCAATTTGGTAGGCAAGTTGGAGAGCTAAGTTCAAAGGCTGTAGGTATCCCAAAAAGAATTGATGAGAGTTTAGAGAGATTAGAACAGGGTGATTTACAACTTCAAATAAGGATGGGCGAGTCTGATAGGCAATTTAAGAAAATGTTCACTGCTCAAAAGTCTTTAGGTCATTCCATTCTTATTGGAAGCTTAACCATCGCATCGGCTTTACTAGTAACTAATAACCAAAATAATTTTGCGCTTTTACCTTTAATTTTTGCAGTACCAATAAGTGTTGATTGGATTAATTGTCAATTAAGCATGAGAAAAGGTTCAAGAATAGATAAGCTTAAGCAATAAAAGCTATATATTTTTTGGTCCTAATCCTAAATCACCCGCAAATCTAGCCTGATCCCCCAACTCTTCCTCTATCCTTAAGAGCCTATTGTACTTAGCAATTCTTTCACTTCTGCTCAAAGAGCCAGTTTTAATTTGCCCAGCTCTCGTTGCCACAGATAAATCAGCAATCGTTGTATCCTCTGTCTCACCGCTTCTATGACTGATTACACTTGTAAAACCTGCACTTTTCGCTAAATCCATAGCTTCCAAGGTTTCAGTCAATGTTCCAATTTGATTTACCTTAATTAATATTGAATTTGCCGATTTTTCTGATATTCCTTTTCTTAACCTTTTAGTATTAGTAACGAACAAATCATCGCCTACTAACTGCACCTTATTTCCAATCTCTTGATTCAAGGCTGACCAACCCTCCCAATCATCTTCTGCTAATCCATCCTCTATAGAAACTATTGGATAATTTGAGACTAAACTTGAAAGATAAGAAATCATTTGAGAGCTAGTTAAACTTTTACCTTCATATTTATAAAACCCATCTTTGTAAAATTCAGTACTAGCTACGTCTAATGCTAAGGATACTTGTTCACCAGCAATAAATCCTGCTTTATGAATAGCTTCTAAAAGCAAATCTCCTGCTGCTTCACTAGATGACAATTCTGGTGCAAAACCACCTTCATCTCCTACAGCGGTAGATAAACCTTTTTTAGCGATCAACGATTTGAGTGAATGGAATATTTCGGTTCCCATTCTTAATGATTCACTAAAAGTTTTAACCCCATGAGGGACAAGCATAAATTCTTGGCAATCAAGACCATTGGGTGCATGAGCTCCACCATTAATTACATTCATCAGTGGTACTGGGAGAAGATTAGATAATGGATCTCCAAGATATCTATATAAAGGCAAATCCAAAGCATTTGATGCAGCTCTAGCATTGGCTAGACTCACAGCAAGAATTGAGTTAGCTCCCAAGCTAGATTTATTGGGAGTTCCATCAATTTCAATCATTAAGTTATCAATACTTGTTTGATCTAAAGCTGATAATCCACATAATGCTGGAGAAATTGTCTCATGAATTTTGTTAACAGCATTCAAGACGCCTTTCCCCATATATTTTATCCCCCCATCTCTTAATTCATGTGCTTCATGAGCACCAGTACTTGCTCCGCTAGGAACTATTGCCCTACCAATAGCACCACATTCCAAAAATACTTCAGCCTCTACAGTAGGGTTTCCTCTTGAATCAAGCACTTGCCTAGCCTCAATAGTGTCAATAAGGAAATCAATAGTTTCTTTCACAATTTAATTAATACTATTTAAATCCTATAAATAGCTGAAGTATTTGGCTAATATCTGAAATATAAAGAAGATAATTTAATAATTTTTTTTTGATTTCAAAACAAGTTCTTAAATCTTTTACCAATTAACAAGTAAATTATGAGACCTTTGAAACCAAATTAAAAATCCTCTCTATTTTATAAAATCTTTTTTAATTTCATCTTATAATTTAGAAGGATCTAAATAATTATTAAAGGCAATCTTAATTAAAATAAAAATATGATGTTCCAGAATAAATTTTTGTATAGTTCATGAGAGAAACTCTTACATCAAATCCAGAACTTTTTAGTGATATTAGTTGGAATCTTCTTTTGTTGGGAGAAGAAACTGCAAAAAAATGGGATCATAGTGAATTTAATATTGAACACATTATTCATACTTTGTTCACCTCAAATGATTTTTTTGAATTTATAGAAAAGTTATCAATAGATCAAGATACAGTTTTAGATATAACTGAAGATTTTTTAGAAGAAACTCCAATCAATGATTCAGATATTTTTACTATTGGCGAAGAACTCGAAATTTTATTAGACAATGCAAATCATATAAAAACTCAATGGGGATCGAATTTAATAGAGATTCCTCACTTATTAATTGCCTTAGGTAGAGACTCAAGAATAGGTAATTATGTGTTTGAAGAAGGGAACCTTTCAGTAGAACAATTAGAGGAGGAATTAAAATTTTTTCCTAACATTAATCAAGGTAAAAATTACCTTGAAAATAAAAAAAATATATCTGATGAAGATAATAAATTATTC
Organism: Prochlorococcus sp. AG-670-O11; assembly: GCA_003211335.1. The sequence goes on from QCTA01000013.1 coordinate 15,323, forward strand.
AATAAATCAACCGATGAAAGTGATAAGGAGGACTTAATACAAGTATCAAAAGCTGTAATCCCTTCACCAAAAAGTAGTCTTAAAATTAAAACCAAACAAAAAATTGAAGAGAATGTACTTTCTCTTTACGGAAAAGATTTAACAGAATCTGCTGAACAAGGTTTACTAGACCCAGTAATAGGTAGAGAAGATGAGATTAATAACTTAATGAGAGTGTTATCTAGAAGAAGCAAAAATAATCCTATCCTTATTGGTTATCCTGGCGTAGGCAAAACTTCTATTGCCAAATTACTTGCTCAATTAATAGTTGAAAAAAAAGTTCCTGATTCATTAAAAAACTCAAAAATTATTTCTCTTGACTTAGGAGCATTAGTTTCTGGAACAAAATTTAGAGGTCAGTTAGAAGAAAGATTAAGTTTAATACTTAATGAAATAAAAGACTCAAATCAGGGTATTATTTTATTTATTGATGAAATTCATACAATAATTAGTTCTGATAGATCTACAACAGATATAAGCAATATTTTAAAACCCTTACTTAATGAAGGCGACCTGAGATGCATTGGAACAACAACCCCTGAAAAGTTTCGCGAAAGTATTGAAAAAGATCAGGCATTAAATAATTGTTTTCAAAAGATTTTAGTTAATGAGCCATCAGTTGAGTTAAGTGCGAAAATTTTACAGGGTATAAAAAAGAAATATGAAATACACCATGGCATAAGAATTACCGAAGAAGCAATTAATTATTCTGCTAAGCTTGCAGACAGATACATAAGCGATAAGTACCTACCAGATAAAGCAATAGATTTAATAGATGAAGCGGCAGCTCAATTAAAAATAGAATCTAATATTAAACCCCAAGTAATTATCAATGAAGAGAGTAACATCGGTGCTATTGAAATTAAGTTGAAAAATCTTTCGCCCAAAAATATTGAAGACAGAGAAAAATTATTAGAAAGAAAAGAATTATCTATAAAGAAATTAAAAAACATCACTAATGATTGGAATAATGAGCGAGAAAAAATGGAACAATTGACTTTTTTTCTAAATGAAGAGAATAGGCTTATTCTAGAAATTGAAGAATTAAGCATTCATAGTAAAGAAAAAAATAACTTTAGTAGTTTAAAAAATTTAGAAGAAGAGCTACAAAAAGTTGAATGTGAAATACAAAATATTGAGATCAGTTTCCAGAAACCTCAAAGAAATAGAAAATTTATGTTTAAATATCAAGTTGAACCTGATGATATTGCTGATGTTATTTCAAAAATAACTGGGATTCCTATAGCCAAAGTAGTTTCTAATGAACGAAAAAAATTAATTAATTTAGAGTTAGAAATAAGCGAAAAAGTTATTGGACAAGAAAAAGCTATAGAAGCTGTTTCTTCTGCAATAAGAAGAGCGAGAGTTGGGATGAAGAATCCTAAAAGACCAATAGGATCATTCTTATTTATAGGTCCTACAGGAGTGGGCAAGACCGAATTAGCAAAATCTCTAGCGTCATCGTTATTTGATGAAGAGGAGGCTTTATTAAGATTGGATATGAGTGAATATATGGAAAAAAATGCTGTCGCAAGACTTTTAGGTGCTCCTCCAGGTTATGTTGGCTACGAAGAGGGCGGACAATTAACTGAAGCAGTTAGAAGAAAACCTTATTGTGTAATTCTCCTTGATGAGATCGAAAAAGCCCATTCAGAAGTATTCAATGTCCTACTACAACTTTTAGATGAGGGCAGATTAACAGACTCTCAAGGAAGAACTGTTGACTTCAAAAATACAGTAATAATAATGACTAGTAATTTAGCTGGGAAAATAATATTAGAAAATTCAAAAACAATCCCACATAACAAAGATAATTACGAGTTAAGAAAACAAACTTTACAAGAATCTATTAATAAATCATTATCCTCTATTTTTAGACCTGAATTTTTAAACAGAATAGATGAAGTAGTAAAGTTTGATCCACTATCAATTGATCAACTTCAAAAAATAATTCTTTTACAAGTAGAAGATTTAAAAAAATTATTACTCGAACAAGGAATAAAAATAAACATCGAGAAAAAAGTTATTCAAAAAATTGCTAATGATGCCTACGAGCCAGAATATGGCGCTAGGCCCTTAGGAAGAGAACTTAGAAGACAAATAGAAAATCCTTTAGCTTCAAAACTATTAGAAGATAATTTTAAAAATAAAAAAAATATATCTGTAAAGATTAGTCCATCAAAAAAAGATGAGATTTTATTTAAACCTAGCTGATGAGTAAATCAATAAGCTAAAATAGACTTAAGTTTTTTTAAGCTTAAATTTAATTAAAATTTTGTGACAAGTCCTACGAATCAAAAACCTCTTAAAAAAGAGCCTTCTGCAATAAATGAGCCCAAGAAAAAGAAGAATTTTTTTAATTCTACATTCGATGAACTCAAACTAGTTGTGTGGCCTAACAAACAACAGCTATTTAGCGAATCTGTTGCTGTTATTATTATGGTATCCTTTTCCGCAGCAGCAATTGCATCTGTAAGTAGGTTTTATGGATGGGCAGCATCACAAATTTTCCGTTAAAGTAAAAAATTTTTAAATATGGATTTAATCCTAAAATTTTAAAAAGATTATTTATCCAGTTTCTAGAGAATAAACAATGAGTAATGAATTGACAACGAATCTTAGTTCTCAAAAGGCTAATACTAGTATTGCTAGATGGTATGCAATTCAAGTTGCATCAAGCTGTGAAAAGAAAGTAAAAGCTACTCTTGAGCAAAGGTCAGTAACTTTAGGTGTTAATAATAGAATTATAGAGATTGAGATTCCTCAAACTCCCGGAATTAAACTTAAGAAAGATGGTTCCAGACAAACTACGGAGGAGAAAGTTTTTCCTGGTTACGTATTGGTTAGGATGATTCTGGATGAAGATACAATGATGGCTGTAAAAAGTACTCCAAATGTTATTAATTTTGTTGGGGCTGAAGATGGGAGAGGCAGCGGCAGATCACGAGGACATATCAAACCTCGACCCTTATCAAGGCAAGAGGTTAATAGAATATTTAAGCGCGCATCGGAAAAGAAAGCTGTAATAAAATTAGATCTCGAGGAAAAAGATAGAATTATCGTTACTAGTGGTCCTTTTAAAGATTTTCAAGGTGAAGTTATAGAAGTTTCAGGTGAAAGAAATAAATTAAAAGCATTACTTTCAATTTTTGGGCGCGAAACTCCTGTAGAATTAGAATTCTCCCAAATCAATAAACAGAATTAATCATTATTTTTGTTTATCGAGTAAATCAATCATTTTAATCCCCGTTTAAATTCACTAAACTAATGGCAAAAA
>QCTA01000014.1 GCA_003211335.1 Prochlorococcus sp. AG-670-O11
TTTTGGGTGATTAAACCATCTTTCAAAGAAAAATGGGATTTGCTTTCGGGTCTCTCTTTGTCGATAACTTTCGCTACCTCAAAGACAATTTTATTAGCAACTTTAGTATTAGCTATTAGATTTTCCAAAACCATCTCTACGGATACTTCCTGATGAGTTTGATGCCAGCAATCATAATCAGTAACCATAGAAAAATATACCTAAAACGAAAATAACTGCTATTCCACCAGCTGTAGCAACTAGCCAAAGAGGAAGAGTTCCCTCTGTCCACCTTCTTTCCCATGCGACGGCTGGTCGGCCATCAGGTAATCTATCAGGAATTCGGCCGTCAGGACCTTTTAATTTACTCATAATTTTAGTTTAATTGAAAAAGTAACTGGAAAATAAAATTCCCAAAACAAATACTGATAATAAGCCTAGATAAAGACTTGTGCGATTAAGTTCAACTGGAACTTTATTCGGATTTTCGTTTACTTGCATAATTAATTACTTTAACGGAGAAATTGCATAGCCGCTATAGCGCCTAAGAAAAATACTGAAGGAATTGCAAGAGCATGAACTGCTAACCAACGTATTGTAAAGATAGGATAAACGCGGACTTCAACAGCCTGCATTGGGGCTTGAGAATTTGACATAGTTATTTTGTTCTTAAATCTAATTGAGATTTAGCGTCATATCTTTGAGTTACAACTGGTGCTTTTGATTCAGAGGCCTGGAAATAACTATCCGGACGTGGAGTACCAAAAGCATCATAAGCTAAACCTGTATAAACAAATAGGAAGCCTGCTATAAAAATAGCTGGAAGTGTTACTGCATGAATAATCCAGTATCTGATACTGGTAATTATTTCAAAGAATGGGCGTTCACCCGTTGAACCTGCGGCCATAATCACAATTATTTACTCTATGATCTTACTAGGAAAAAACCTAAGTTTGTGGAGAAATTTGCAGCTTGGTTACAGACAGTTGTTAAATTACTAAAAAATTAAGTATTTTTTTATTTTTTTCGTTATTAAAATTCAACCATTCCACTTTAAGATATAACCTCTTTCTCCCAAAATGAAACCTTTTTTAGCTCCTAACTCATCTTTATCTAAAAATTGAATTTTAATAAAATTAGTTGGTAAATTTGAAGCTATTGGATCAGAATTCCAAGTTTTCCCCTCATCCTCACTGACTATTAAAGTACCATTACCCCCGCCAGCCCAGATATTTCCTTCAGGGTCCCATCCCATATCTAGATAGTTATAACCATTGAGAATTGGAACTATAGGTTTTGTCCAACTTTCTAAATTATTACTATCATCATTAAATCTTATTTCAGCTCCTCTTGATAGCATCCACAAATTACCATTTGGATTAAATCCTATGCTTTGCACTCTCTTACTACTCGCTCTTTGATGAGCTATCCAAGTATCACTTCCACTATCAAGAGTGGAGAAAAAATTACCTAGACTACTTACGCTTACATAATTCCCCTCAGATGTTCTTCTTAAATCTCTAATACCTCCCTGCTCGGAAGGATCTGATACTTTCGCTTCCCATGTTTCACCACTATTTGAGGTTTCATAAATAGCAGCTGAGGTTGTTGCCAATTCAGCGATCCCCTCATCAATAGTTGAGACTAAAAATGGCTGACCAGGTAGTTTACCAAGGGATAACCTAGTCCAACTTTTGCCTTCATCAATCGTATGCATAACTAAAGATGGTTGTCCTATCAACCAGCCTTCAGAACCTCTAAAATCTATATCAAGTAAACGAAAATTCTCTTCCGCTGCTATATCTAATGATCGTTTTTCCCATGTTTTACCTCCATCATTAGATTCCATGATTAGTCTATTTGAGCCAACTAAAAATCCATGATCATTATCTATAAAATCTATATCTAGTGCATTTGACTGATCTTCAAAATAAATTGTTTCCCAGGGACTACTTTCGCTCATTTTGACACCCGTTGAAGAACAACTACTCAAAAAAAAGCAAAGTAAAGTTGTTAAAAGAAAATTTGGAATGTTAATAAAAAATTTTTTCATAGTTGTATTTTAATGCAAAGAGTACAAAGAAAGGAAACATGCAGCTGCGAATGCTAAACCACCAAATATTAAGATATTTTTCTGCCCAGGTGGCAAGCTATTGAATCCAAAGCCATAAGTTAAATTCTCTTCAAAACCACTAGGTTTTTCTCTTGGTCCTATATCTTTATATAAATTTTTACCTGCTCTACAGACTGGACAAGCAAAAGTGTTTCCATCTATTGAGGAAAAAGGGGTATTTTTAGGTATATTAAGTTTTTTATTCCCTTCTGTAGGATCATAAATATATCCACAACTCCTACATTCGAATCTATTTTGTTCTAAATTGGTATTCTGTCCTTTATCCTTAAATTCTAGAATTTTTTCGGAGTATTCATCATTTGCTAAATCCTCAACTATTTGGTTATCCTCAGATGATGGTTGAATGTTTTCGCTCACGATTTAATATCTAATTAAAGAGACTCTAAAAGATTTTGCTGAATTAAGCGAATTTTTCCCCCAAATTTTTTAAATGTTTTCACTACCAGGCTACGAATATTTTTTAGGTTTTTTAATAATTGCTGCTGCAGTTCCAGTTTTAGCTTTAGTTACCAACCTTATAGTTGCTCCAAAAGGAAGAACCGGTGAGAGAAAACTTACCTATGAATCAGGAATGGAGCCTATTGGGGGAGCATGGATTCAATTTAATATCAGATATTACATGTTTGCATTAGTATTCGTTATATTTGATGTAGAGACAGTATTCCTTTATCCTTGGGCGGTTGCATTCAATAGACTAGGTTTACTAGCGTTTATTGAAGCTCTAATATTTATCACGATATTAGTAATTGCTCTTGCTTACGCTTGGAGAAAAGGAGCTTTAGAATGGAGTTAAAAAATTGAACAATTCACTTTCACCAAAAGCGATAAGAGAACTTAGAGAAGATACTTGCAATCCTCTCGCTGCTCCTCAGGTTACTACTGATTTGAGCGAAAATATCATAATGACAAGTTTAGATGACCTTCACAATTGGGCCAGACTAAGTAGTCTTTGGCCTCTTTTGTATGGAACAGCTTGTTGTTTTATTGAATTCGCAGCCCTAATAGGTTCTAGATTTGATTTCGATAGATTTGGTCTAGTGCCAAGAAGTTCCCCAAGGCAAGCTGACTTACTAATTGTTGCAGGGACAGTTACGATGAAAATGGCTCCAGCCTTAGTAAGATTGTATGAGCAAATGCCAGAACCTAAATATGTGATTGCTATGGGAGCTTGTACTATAACTGGTGGAATGTTTAGTGCAGACTCAACTACAGCAGTTAGAGGAGTTGATAAATTGATCCCAGTTGATTTATATCTGCCTGGATGTCCTCCTAGACCAGAAGCTATTTTTGATGCTGTTATAAAATTAAGGAAAAAAGTTGCTAATGAGAGTATTCTCGAGAGAAGTAAAACTGAGCAAACTCATAGATATTTAACAATAAAGCATGATATGAAACTTGTTTTTTCAGAAAATAATGGTGAATATTTAAATAAAAATAATGAGAAATCAATAGAGCCTTCTTCTTTAAATAAGTTAGAAGAAAATACTACAAACATAGATGAAGCAATCTTAATCGATGAAGAAATAAAATAATGGGAAACGAAAACTCACCTGAATCTTCAGAAAAAATTGTAGAGCAAAGAGGAATAGTAAGTAATCAACTTTCTAAAGATGGAATCACAAATGAACCTTTAGGAAATGACCATATTGGTGTCGAAATGTTTGCGGTAAAACCAGAAAAATTGTACCAAGCAATATCTACCTTAAAAGGATATGGATATAATTACCTTCAATGTCAAGGAGGTTACGACGAGGGGCCTGGAAAATGTCTCGTAAGTTTCTACCATTTAATCTCTCTTGGGGATATTCAAGAAATAAAGGAGATTAAAGAAATTAGAGTAAAAGTCTTTTTGAACAGAGATTCAGACTTATCTGTACCTAGCCTTTATAAAATTTTCAAAGGCAGTGATTGGCAAGAAAGAGAAACTTATGACATGTTCGGAATCAACTTCGCTAATCATCCAAATCCAACAAGACTTTTAATGCCAGAAGACTGGAGAGGGTGGCCATTAAGAAAAGATTACATACAACCTGATTTCTATGAATTACAAGATGCTTATTAAATAAATTTTTAATTTAATTTCTTTAATTTTTTATTAATAAACATTACCGCTCTTGCAAGCCTTCGGGGGTCATGCCTAAGTGTTGGGGTTATCTTTCTTGAATAGAGAGGGGCTTGCAAAACGTAATATCCTTTTGAAATTAATTTTTCTTTATTACAAACCACAGGGACAGCGCCTCTACTTTGGTAATAATCAACGAGAGGTGACTCTTCAAATTGAATTTGAGAAAGTATTGCATTAAATATTTTAGTTTTTACACCAAAATTTGATAATTGTTTTTCTATTGCTTCTATGTGCTGATATACGTCAAGACCATCTGTTTCTCCTGGTTGAGTCATCAAATTACTTATATAGATCTTAGGAGCATTATTTTTTAGAAGCGCATCTACAATTTCAGGGACCAGCAAATTAGGTAACAAAGAGGTATAAAGACTCCCTGGGCCAAGTACTATTAGATCTGCTTCTTTAATAGAGTCAATAGCACTTGGAAGAGCTGAGGGATTTTCAGGCAGATAACCAATCCTAGAAATCAACTTTTTAGATTGACTTATTTTGCTTTCACCAAAAACTTTCTCACCATCTTCAAGTTCTGCCCAAAGCATTACATCTGTATTTGTTGCTGGCAATACTAGCCCTTGTACTGCTAAAACTTTACTAGAGGCTTGAACCGCCTTTTCTAAACTACCAGTAATTGTTGTTAGAGCAGATAAAAACAGATTACCAAAACTATGTCCTTCTAATCCACTTCCCCCAGAAAATCTGTATTGAAATAATCTTGTTAAAATTGGTTCTTCGTTTGATAAGGCTGCCAAACAATTTCTTATATCTCCTGGCGGTTGTACTCCTAATTGTTTTCTTAAGACTCCGCTACTTCCTCCATCATCTGAAACTGTAACTATTGCGGTTATGTTACTACTGTAATTTTTTAGGCCTTTCAATAATGTTGACAAGCCAGTCCCCCCACCAATAGCAACAATATTTGGGCCTCTTTTAAGTTTACTTTTTACTCTAAGCGCATCTATTAAAAAAGTATTTTTTTCTGGAACAAGAGCTTTTTGTATAGAATTAATACTTCTATTTTGCCCAATACCAATTAAGAGAAGCCCAAATATAAGAACTAATGGTCCTAAAACTGAAATAGGCAAAACATTTGTTACCACATTCATTATCGAGAAAAATACTTCTATTAACCAATAAACAGGTCTTAAATTTGTCCAGATTGCAATCCCTAATAAAGAAGTCAATAATCCTATAGCAGAAGTTATCATCCATCTTTTGATTACTAACCCTGGCAATAGCCAACTTAGGATTCTAAAAATCCTATTTATCAAACCTAAATTTGACTTTTTAAAGTAAGATAAGGTCCTCTTTATTCTTTTTTTTTTCTTTCGCATCAAAAATCCTCTTAAATTTTTTTTTAAATTTAATATATTTAAATTAATTATAAATCAAATACATACATCCTTTTTTATTTTTAAAAAGTAGGCAAAATGTAATTAAAGACAAATTGCTCTATACACATTTTGAAAAAATCAAAACATGCTGTAGAAACCAATAATCTCTCTATTCGTTGGGGGGAACTTAGTGTCCTAAATAAAATCAATTTAAAACTTTATGAGGGAGAAAAATTAGCTATTGTTGGCCCTTCAGGTTCTGGGAAATCAACTATATTAAAAATTTTGGCAGGCTTGATTTTACCTACTGCAGGTGAATTAAGTATATTTGGGAAAAAACAAACTTATTTAAGATTAGATCAAAATAATCCCCCAGATGTAAGGTTAGTATTTCAGAATCCTGCTTTGCTAGGATCTTTAACTGTTGAAGAAAATGTAGGTTTCTTACTTCATAAGAATAAAAATTTATCCAAGAAATTTATTCAAGAAATTGTGAGAGAATGTTTAGAAGAAGTAGGATTATTTAATGTTGAGAAAAAGCTGCCAAATGAATTAAGTGGCGGTATGCAAAAAAGAGTAAGTTTTGCAAGAGCATTGATTACAGATCAAAATTTAGATAAAAAAAGTCAACCATTATTACTTTTTGATGAACCTACTGCGGGTCTTGACCCTATTGCTTCATCAAGAATTGAAGACTTAATTAATAAGACAAATAATAAAGCCAATGGATCATCTATTGTTGTTAGCCATGTTCTTAGTACTATAGAAAGGACATCAGAAAAAGTTGTTATGCTCTATGGAGGAAAATTCAGATGGGCTGGTTCGATTGATGAATTTAAAGAAAGTAATGATCCTTATGTTTTTCAATTTAGAAATGGGAAACTTGCAGGACCAATGCAACCAAAAGACATTTAAAAATTATGCGTAGAAGCTTAAGAGATTCGATAGTAGGATTTTCCTTGTTAGGTGGTTTATTAGTATTTACATTTTTTTCATTCTGGTTAAGAGGTGTAAAACTTTCTTCCAAAAATTGGTATCTTTTTGCAGAATTTAACAACGCAAGTGGTTTATCAAAAAAATCTCCCGTTACTTATAGAGGAATCTTGGTTGGTTCCATTGAGGATATTCTTTTTACTAATGAATCAATCAAAGCAAAAATTGTTTTAAATAATCCAGACATTATTCTTCCTAAACCTGCATTTGCAAGAGTTGTTACTAATTCATTTTTAGGGGGAGATGTTCAAGTTGCATTAGAAACTAGTGAAAAAACAATACCAAAGAATACTCCAAAAGCTATATCAGAGAAATGTGATAGTAAATTAATTATTTGCCAAGGAGATACTATTACTGGAAAGCAACTATCGAGCCTTTCAAATATTACTAACAGGATAAATCAACTACTTAAAGAATCAAATCAAGAAAATTTAATTGAAAATATAGTTAATTCAATAGACCAATTTGATCAAACACAAGAAAATCTTGATGAACTAATTTATTTATCAAAGCAAGAAATTATTCGTGTTAAACCTCTTATAAAAGAGGTAACCATAGCAGCAGGTCATTTAAACAATATTTTGTCTACTATTAATGATGAAGAAACTCTAAAAGATATTAAATTAACAATCGAAGCCGCAGAATCAATATCAGGCAAACTTGATAACATGAGTGATGATTTTGAACAATTAATGAAAGATAAAGAATTAACTAAATCTATAAGAGATTTAACAATTGGACTATCAAAATTCCTTAATGATATTTACCCATAAGAAATTTAAAATTCATTAATTGCATTTAAGGCCATTGCGGCAATTGTCTTATCATTAGCTTTAGGCAATTGAACATATTTCCCCTGTGCAGCTTCTGCAAGTTCTTTTCCAAAGCCACTAGCTATAAATTTCCTTTCAGTATCTATAATTAATAACTTTATTCCTAACATGGGGTATTTAGCGGCAATATCTAATACTTCTTGTTTTAAATCCACATTTTCGTTTTCGTTAACTTCTGCTTGACCTAATGATGTACCTAGAGGGACATTTCCCCTCCCATCAGTTATTCCAACAACAATGACCTGACCTATATCTCCTGTAGAAAGAGCATTTTTTGCTACTTTTGCTGATTGAGTTAACCCATGAGCTAAAGGAGATCCACCTCCACATGGCATAGTCTCTAACCTTCTTTTTGCTGCAGTAATAGATCTTGTTGGTGGCAAAAGAACCTCTGCTTGATTCCCTCTAAATGGTATGAGAGCGACTTCATCTCTATTTTCATAAGCCTCAGTCAAAAGTCTTATGACAGCACCTTTAGCACTTTGCATTCTATTAAGTGCCATAGAACCACTAGCATCAACTAAAAAGATAACCAAAGCTCCTGCCTTTTTTTGAAGGAGCTTTTCCCTAAAGTCATTTTCTTCAATAATTATAGTTTTATCGGGATTCTTTAATCTTCTAGATTTCTGATATGGAGCAGCGGCTCTTAGAGTTGCATCAACAGCAATTCTTTTTACTTTACCTCTTGGAATTAAAGGTCTGACATATCTACCTCTGCTTTGACTTAGAGTTACTGATCTGCTTCCACTATTTCCTGATTTAGATTTTGCTGATGAAAAAAGCAATAAATCAGGATCTACCATGCATGACTCAGGATCAAGAATAAATTCTTCTGGAATATCAGGAGTAGAATCTTCTTCCCCATCAGAATTATCTTGTTCTTCTTCTTGATTATCCTCATTTTCATTAGATTCAGGTTCAGAATCTTCATTATTTGACTGAGGTGGGGGTGGGCTTTGATCCTCAGGTGGTGGTGGTTGAATATCATCATCTTGAGGTGGTATTTGCGTAGCTCTTGGAAGAATTACTAACCTTACTGCAACCTTTAAATCATCAGAATTAACATTCTCATCACCTCGAAGGGCTGCATTTGCTTTGGCAACTTTTAATGCAAACAACTCAGATCTATGTCCTTCGACTCCACCTCTAAGGGCTTCATTTACTAAATAAGTTATTTGTTCTTTAGTAATTTTTACATCCTTTAACCATTGCCTAGCCAAAATTAACTGGGTGGATAAATTATCAGATTCTTCCGACCATTTTTCTGAAAACTTGATATTGTTTTCAGCATGAGATAATACAGATTTTGTAATCTCAACTCTTTGAGCATTATCAATAGATTGATCTGCGGAAAGCACAATTGCAAAACGATCTAAAACATGATCTCTTAAAGCTCCTTCTTCAGGATTATAAGTTGCTATTAAAAGTGACTTACAAGGATGAGAGAGGCTTAATCCATCTCTTTCAATATTATTTTGTTCTCTACCAGTAGCTTCAAGAATTAAATTTACAATCCCGTCATCCAATAAATTAATATCATCTACATAAAGAACACCTCTATGAGCCTCTGCTAAAATTCCAGGCTGAAAAACTTGTTCCCCCGAACTTAATGATGCAGCGACGTCAATTGATCCAACAAGCCTGTCTTCAGTTATGCCAATGGGAACTTGAATAAATGGGGCCTCTCTTACTTTTTTCGGAATTTCTTCAATTTGATTCAAATAATCACTTCCAATTACCTCCTCCAACAATTTATTAGTACTAATATCCCATTCCTCTGCTTTATCTGGATCTAGGTTCCTCCCAATAGGTCTTAATGAAGTATTACTATTACTCATAGTTAGCTTTTCCAGTATTGATTCATTATCTAAAACCTCTATAGGAGGGAATAAAGTATGCAAACCCCTAGCTAATACTGACTTACCAGTGCCTCTTCCTCCAGCGATAATCACTCCTCCTAAACTGGGATCAACTGCTGCCAAAAGTAAAGATAACTTCAATAAACTATGACCTGTAATTGCCGCCAATGGGAAAGCTCTAAAAGAACCCCTTGACTTCATTAAATCTTTTATTTCTCCTTTTTCTTGTAACTCGGGGTTCAAAATCACTTTAAAAATGCCTGATATAGAATTTATCCAATAACTTTGTTTTTTTTAGTGGAATTATCAAATCTTAATATCAAAAATGGACTATGTATATCCCTGGGAGCAAATATTGATAGTAAATTCGGAAGCCCTCTTGAGTCACTATTAATTTGCAAACCAAAAATAGAAGAAATAATAAATGAGTGGGGAGATATTTACAACAACAAAAAAGAAGAGAAAAGAAAATTTCATGCAAACTTTTTTTGGTCATCAATTTATGAGACATCACCTCATGGAGTTGAAAATGAGCAGCCAAATTATTTAAATACTCTATTGCTTATAAAAAGTAATTCTTTTCCTAAACCATCAAATAAAAACGCGAAATTACTTTTAAAAGAGCTAAAAAAGTTAGAGAGGTTTTTCGGACGAAAAGAGACGCCAAAGGGTAAGAAATGGCTATCAAGATGTCTCGATTTAGATATTCTTTGGTGGGAAGATTTTTATACGGTTGACGAGAAATTAACATTACCTCACCCTAGATTCATGAATCGGAATTTCGTTATTACACCACTATCTGAAATCTTAAGTAGAAGCCAAAAAATCAAAAAGTTTGATGCTCCAAAATGGTCTATATAAATGATTTACAAAACCAAAAAATAACTGTTAGGCTGTCTTTATTTAAAAATTATGGGCAACAAAAACTTTATAAAAAGATCCATTTTTAAAGAAAAAATATCTGAATTAAAGTCAAAAAAATTTAGTTTCGAAATAAATAGAATTGAGCTTCCAAATGGACATGAAGGTGAATATGGATATATTAAGCATCCTGGCGCAGCATTAGCCGTACCTATTACAAAAGACAATAAAGTTATCATTCTTCGGCAATATAGATTTGCTGTTTCAAGGTATTTATTAGAATTTCCAGCAGGTACATTAGAAATAGGTGAAACACCTATTGATTCAATTCAAAGAGAAATACAAGAAGAGACTGGATTCAGTGCAAACAAATGGGATGAACTAGGAACTCTTGTCCCTGCTCCTGGTTATGCAGATGAAGAAATTTATTTATTTTTAGCTCGTGATTTAAACAAACTCAATTCCGAGGTTAAAGGAGATTTAGATGAAGATATAGAAGTATTAATTTTAGACCCCGACGAACTAGATAATCTTATTTCTAGTGGGGATGAAATTCTTGACGCAAAAACCGTTACGGCTTGGTTTAGAGCTAAACAATTTTTAGATAAATTATGAATAAACCTAGAATACTTTTTTGGCATAGAAAGGATTTAAGAATATTTGATAATCAAGCTTTAATCAAAGCATTTTCATTATCAGATGCTATTACTTCAACTTATATATTTGATAAAAATTACTCACACGATTTCAATGCAAGTTCAAGAGCTTGGTTTCTAGGAAATTCGCTTCAAGAATTAGGAAATAATTGGAAAAAAATGGGTAGTAGATTAGTTTTGGAAGAAGGAGATCCGGTATTAATAATTCCTCAATTAGCAAAGAAAATAGATGCTAAATTTGTTTTTTGGAATAGATCAATTGAACCTTATGAGATTAATCGAGATTTAGAAATAAAAAATAATTTAAAAGAACAAAATATTCAAGTTATTGAAACTTGGGATCACTTATTAATAGAACCTTTAAAAATATTTTCAGGGAATAATAATCCTTATTCAGTTTATGGACCTTTTTATAAAAACCTTAAATCAAAAATGAATTTATTAGGTTCATTTGAACAAGTTAAAGTTGTTTTCCAGTTTAAAGATATAGATAATAAATTCAAAGAAAATAAGACAATAAATTCATCTGATTCAGTTCTAGAGAAATTTATCAAAAATATCAAATTTCCTGGTTCGAATATTTGTCCATGTAGACCTGGAGAGAATGCTGCGCAAACATTATTAGAAAACTTCATTAACGAAAAAAAAATATATTCTTATAATTTTGCAAGAGATTTTCCTTCACATAATGGGACATCATTTCTAAGTGCATCTCTCAGATTCGGCACCATCAGCATTAGAAAAGTTTGGAACGCCACATTAAATTTAAATTCAGATTTTGCAAATCAAGAAAATTACCTATCAATTGAAACATGGCAAAAAGAACTTGTTTGGCGTGAATTTTATCAACATTGCTTATTCCATTTCCCAGAGCTAGAGAAAGGTCCATATAGAAAAAAATGGGATCACTTTCCATGGCAAAACAATAATGAATTGTTTCAACATTGGAGCAACGGAGAGACAGGCGTACCTATAGTTGATGCTGCAATGCGTCAACTTAATAGTACTGGCTGGATGCATAACAGATGTAGGATGATAGTCGCTTCATTTCTGGTAAAAGATCTTATATGCAGTTGGCAAATGGGCGAGAAAAAATTTATGGAGACGTTGGTTGATGGAGACTTAGCTGCAAATAATGGGGGATGGCAGTGGAGTGCCAGTAGCGGTATGGATCCAAAACCACTTAGAATTTTTAATCCATATACCCAAGCAAAAAAATTTGATCCTATTTGCGAATATATAAAATATTGGATTCCTGAATTATCTAAAGTGTCAAATTCAGAATTATTAAATGGGGAGATATCTAATTTAGAAAAAAATAATTATTCAAGCCCTATCGTCAATCACAACATACAACAAAGATTATTTAAATCACTTTATGCTGAAATTTGAATTTCCTCTATACAATTCTTTAAAACTTTATTTAAATTTTCTGCTATATAAACTTGCTCTTTATAAGAAATTTCAGGAAACATTGGGAGACTAAGAACTTCTGTACAAATTCTCTCTGTATTTATGAGTTTTGTTCTAGAAAAATTTTTATTTTTGTAAGCTATTTGTGCATGTATTGGAATTGGATAATAAATAATTGAATTAATACCTTTTTCAAAAAGTTGTTGTTTAACCAAATTCCTTAAGGAATAGTATTTTTTGCAATCAGTATCAAATAAATTTGAAAAATCTTCATTTAAAAAATATTTATCGTTTCTTAATTTGATGACAAATTGATTCCAAGAATGGGAAATTAAATCAGAGCTAATTTTTGGAAAACTAATAAATGAATTTTTTCCTAATAAATCAAGGTAATTATTAGCAATTTTTTGGCGATTATTAATCCACTTAGAAATATATTTAATTTTAATGTTTAATATGGCAGCTTGAATAGTATCAAGTCTGCTGTTATATCCAATTTGGGTATGGTGATATCTTATTGGGCTGCCATGAACAGCCAGTTCTCTAATTTTATTGGCAATCTTCTGATCTGAAGTTGTTACTGCTCCACCATCTCCAGCAGCTCCTAAATTTTTAGTAGGGAAAAAGCTAAAACAACCTATATCACCGATACTACCAACTTTAGAATTATCCCACATTGTGCATGTTGCCTGGGCACAATCTTCGATTACTTTTAAGTCATATTTGTTGGCCAAAGATTTTATTAAGGTCATATTCACTGCATTCCCAAATAAATGAACTGGCATAATTGCCTTGGTATTAGAATTTATTTCTTGTTCTATTAGTTCAGTATTAATGAGATAAGTTTCTGGATCTATATCTACCAAAACAGGATTAGCACCAACTGCACTAATAGCCTCTGCAGTCGCAAAAAAGCTAAAAGATGAGGTAATAACTTCATCACCCACACCAATATCTAATGCGCGCAAAGCTAATACTAAAGCATCAGTTCCACTATTACATCCAATAGTATTTTCAACACCAATCAGACTAGAAAAACTCTCCTCAAATTTGGCAATTTCTTGTCCTCCAATATACTGCCCCCCTTTTAAAACTTTAGAAACCTCTCTCTCAATTTCTGAGCCAATTTCTTGGTACTGCCTATTTAAAGTAAATGGAGGTATCTGCATAATGAATATATTAACCCTAAACCATATTTCTATGGGTAAAAAAATTTTTTAATTCATTTAAACCAACTCGGTTCTTTACCAGGAGTCCATTTTATATTGCAACCTAAAGAAGGAATCTGATTTGAAGGATAAGAATTATCTTGATTCAAATCTTTTACAGCAGAGCGCAAATCCTTTCCAGAAAGGGGGATACTATTACCTGGTCTACTATCATCTAATTGGCCATGATAAAACAATAAAAAATCACCATCTCGTTCATTTGAAAAAAGATAAAAATCTGGGGTGCAAGCCGCTTTTAATTCCTTAGCAAAATTTTGATTTTCATCATATAGATAAGGGAAACTCCATCCCTGTGATTGTGCTTGTAATCTCAAATGGTCAGGAGAATCTGAAGGATGAGTTACAATATCATTACTAGAAATTGCAACTGTTTGAACTGTATTTTCAATTTCTTTACTTAAGGTGAAAATTTGATTCTCAATATATTTAACAAATGGACAATGGGCACAAATAAACATTAAAAGTAAATGCCGATTATCTAGATTATGAGAATTAAAATATTGATTATTAGAAGAATTAGCATTTAACATTTTGAAATTAGGTAATTGAAAACCTAATTCCAAAACCATAGAATTTGTTTTGACCATGTTTAAGTTGAATATTCTTTGATATTTGAAAATTATTGTATATTTTGCAGTAATCCGTAAAGATAGGTACTTTGATATAGGAGAATATATAGAAATAATAAACAAAATGCTTCTAAATCTATCTGGCAAAAAAATTCTGGTTACGGGAATTGCCAATAACCGTTCAATAGCATGGGGTATTGCTCAACAACTTTCAAAAGCTGGCGCAGAACTTGGAATCACATATTTGCCTGATGATAAGGGAAGATTCGAATCTAAAGTTAGAGAACTAACTGAACCGTTAAACCCATCCTTATTTTTGCCTCTTGATGTTCAAAATCCAGCTCAAATTGAAGAAATCTTTAAAAATATTAAAGACAATTGGGGTCAAATTGACGGATTAGTTCACTGCCTAGCATTTGCAGGACGCGATGAATTGATTGGAGATTATAGTGCCACCACTTCAGAGGGTTTTGATAGGGCTCTTAATATAAGTGCGTATTCGTTAGCACCTTTATGTAAAGCAGCAAAACCACTTTTTAGTGATGGTGCTGGCGTTGTCTCATTAACTTATTTAGGATCAGAGAGGGCGATCCCTAACTACAACGTGATGGGAGTTGCAAAAGCAGCTTTAGAAGCTTCTGTAAGATATCTTTCTGCAGAACTTGGACCCGAAAAACAAGTCAGAGTTAATGCAATAAGTGCTGGACCTATAAGAACACTTGCTAGTTCTGCTATAGGTGGCATTTTAGATATGATTCACAATGTTGAAGAAAAGGCTCCTTTACGCAGAACAGTCACTCAAACGGAAGTAGGTAATACTGCTGCTTTTTTATTAAGTGATCTCTCTAGCGGCATTTCAGGCCAAACAATTTATGTTGATGCAGGTTACTGCATTAATGGAATGTAAACTTAATTTTTTGCATAAAAATGTCATCTCTAAGGCAATCTGAAATAAAAAGAAAAACGAATGAAACAGATATTTCTGTATTTATAAACTTAGATGGGAATGGGATTTCCGAAATTGAAACCGGGATACCTTTCTTAGATCATATGCTTCATCAAATATCCAGTCATGGTTTATTCGATTTAAAAATAAAAGCAATTGGAGATACCCATATTGATGATCATCATACAAATGAAGATGTAGGAATCGCGTTAGGCAAAGCATTTTCAAAAGCCTTGGGAGAAAGAAAAGGAATCAGTAGATTTGGACATTTCTTTGCCCCATTAGATGAAGCATTAGTTCAAGTTACTTTGGACTGTTCCGGCAGACCACATCTATCTTATGATCTTCAATTAAAAGCTCCTAGAATTGGCAATTATGATACTGAACTAGTAAAAGAGTTTTTTATCGCCTTTGTAAATAACAGTGGTATTACTCTGCATATTAATCAAATAAGAGGTAGCAATTCACATCATATAGTTGAAGCTTGCTTTAAAGCTTTTTCACGAGCAATGAGAATGGCTACCGAAATAGATCTAAGAAGATCTGATTCAATTCCAAGCAGTAAAGGAATGCTTGAAAATCAATAAAATAGGAATTTTTTCGAATCAGCCACAATTCAGTTGATTTTTGGCGAAGATAGACAAAGTTATTATTTTGTTGTGACTAATTTACAAGATAAAAAAATTGATAAACCTAAAAGTTTTAATAAAGAAGATTGGTCAAGTGCGTATCAAAATGTAGAAAAGGAGCTTACCAGTGAGCCTCTAAAAATCAGCAAAGGTAATAATATTAATAATTTAAATGGAACATTATTAAGAAATGGACCAGGAATATTAGAGAGAGGTGGACAATGGGTTCATCATCCATTTGATGGAGACGGAATGATAACATCCATAAAATTCGAAAATGGTCAGCCGTTCTTAACAAATAGATTTGTTAAAACTAAAGGCTATTTGGAAGAAGAAAAAATAAATAAATTTATTTATAGAGGTGTTTTTGGTACACAAAAAAATGGAGGAATTTTAAATAATGCATTAGATCTAAAATTCAAGAATATCGCTAATACTCATGTCGTTAAATTAGGAGATGAAATTCTCGCATTATGGGAAGCAGCCGGTCCACATGCAATGGATCCTGATAGTCTGGACACTATTGGTTTAACAACATTAAAAGGGGTACTCAAGCCTAACGAAGCATTCAGTGCACATCCCAAAACAGACCTAAACTCAAATGCATCTTCAGAACTTTTAGTCACGTTTGGAGTACAAACCGGGCCAAAAAGTACCATTAGATTAATGGAATTTAATAATGCTGGTTTAAATTCTGGAGAGCTCATTTTCGACAGAAAAGATACTTTTAATGGCTTTGCATTCCTTCATGATTTCGCAATTACAACTAATTGGGCAATATTTTTGCAGAATGCCATTGATTTCAATCCTCTTCCATTTGTAATGGGTCAAAGAGGAGCAGCACAATGTCTAAAGTCAAACCCAAATAAAAAGGCAAAGTTTTTTATCATCCCCAGAGAAAGTGGATTATTTAGAGGTCAGCCACCGTTAACAATAGATGCTCCAGAAGGATTCGTTTTTCATCATGTAAATGCATTTGAAAAAGATTCCAAAATCGTATTAGATAGTATTTTTTATGATGATTTCCCATCAGTTGGTCCAGACGAGAATTTTAGGGATATTGACTTTGATAAATATCCAGAAGGAAAATTGAAAAGATCATTTATCGATCTAAAGAAAAAAAATTGTGAACTTGAAACTTTAAGTGAACAATGTTGTGAATTTGCTGTTGTTAATCCTAAAAACTTAGGACTAACAGCAACTTTTAGTTGGATGGCAAGCACATCTCAAAAACTTGGGAACGCTCCACTTCAAGCAATAAAAAAAATAAATTTAACTTCTAAGGAAGAGATTTCTTGGTCAGCAGGTCCAAGTGGATTCGTTAGTGAACCAATTATGGTTCCATCAGAAAACTCTTCAAAAGAAGATGAGGGATTTTTATTTATACTTCTATGGAACGGAGAAAGAAGAGGAAGCGATTTAGTGATACTAGACGCAAAAGACTTAAAAGAATTAGCTGTTTATGAATTACCTATTTCTATTCCACATGGCCTTCATGGATCTTGGGTTAATTGAAGTCAAGAAAAAATTTCAAGCAAGTCTGGAATAATTTTTTTTAGTGCTTTACCTCTATGACTACAAGAGTCTTTAATAACATTATTCATTTCTGCGAAAGTTAATCTGGTAGATCTCTCCTCAAAAATTGGGTCATACCCAAAACCCCCTTTCCCTCTAGGGCTTAGAATAATGTTTCCAAAACATTTAGCCTCTGATTCTAATATCACATCTCCAGAAGGAGAGCAAACACAAACATTTGCAATAAAGAAAGCACCTCTATTTTTTTCTCCATCAAGTTCATTTAAGACTCTTTCTATTCTTTTTTGATCATTTTCTGCATATCTTGATGAGTAAATTCCTGGCCTACCGTCCAAAGCATCAATACATATTCCTGAATCATCTGCAATAGCATAATTCCTCGTTTTTTTTGAAACTTCACTTGCTTTTTTGATTGCATTCTCCCTAAATGTTATCCCATTCTCCTCAACTTCTATTGATTCTGGTTGAAGCAATAATTGGCAATTTACATTTAATAGCAATTTTTTATATTCTTCAATTTTACCTTGGTTTTTGCTTGCTAAATATAATTTTTTCATTTTATATTTTTTACTTTATTTATGTATTTTTGACTCCATTCCAAAACCTCATTTAAATCATTTTCAGATTTTGCCTCACAATACAATCTTAAAAGAGGCTCTGTTCCTGAGAACCTAAATAATAGCCAAAAATTATTATCCATTCTCAATTTTATGCCGTCGATATTTGATACACTTTTTATACTATAGCCACATATTTTTGAAGGAATATTATTTTTAATATATTTTTCAAGAATTTCTTTTTCTGATTGATTTGGAAATTTAACATCAATTCTTCTATAAAAACTTGGACCAAAATTTTCTTGAATTTGATCTAAAGTTTCATATAAATATTTTGATTTTTCTGCGATTCCATTTAGTAAAATCATAGCTGCATATAAAGCATCTCTCTCTGGCATAAAGTCTCCAAAACCTACCCCTCCTGATTCCTCTCCTCCAATAAATATTTTTTCTTTAATCATTTTTTTTGCGATATATTTAAAACCAACCGGCAGTTCAAAAACTTCTCTATCTTGATTTTTTGCGATATTACTAATTATGTCTGAACCACTAACAGTTTTAAGTACTGGATATAAATTCTTATTCTTTTCTCCCAAATAACTTATAAAGAAAGGTAATAAAACTTGAGTACTACAAAATCTTCCTTTTTCATCAATTACA
>QCTA01000015.1 GCA_003211335.1 Prochlorococcus sp. AG-670-O11
CTTTTTTAAGTTTCTTTAGTTTTTGTTCAGCAAAAGATGTAACGGCGGCTGAAAAGATAAATATCAAGTTCGAAGAGATGTCAATCCCTTTAACTATAGATCAATTATTAAACTTAGAGAATCATAAGGATGATTCTACAGAAGTAATAGAATGGTTTAAGCAAAATGGTTTTTTAAAAGTATTTGAGATATCAAGATTTTTAAAGTACCCAGTTTTTAAAGAAGAAAGTTTAAACAGGCAAGTATTAAGAAGTTGGGTAGGTAGCAAGATTCTTTCTGAATTAAGTAATACTATTTTGGTTCCGAATGACAAAGATGGTATTAAGATTTTTAATACAATAGAAAGTTTGTTGGAAGTCAAAAATGAAGTTTCGACTTTGGACATCCTAAAGGCTTTACCTTCAGAAGAAATTTCATTAGATATTGATAGTCTAATTTTAATAATTTCTTCATGGAAAAAGGAATTAGCAAAACAACAAAGTCTAAACCTAAAATTAAAATCATTAGAAAAAACCAATAACTCTTTTTCCAAGAAAAAAATATATAAAGGGGATTCGGATCTTATAAAAATTAATAAGAAAATTTATTCGCCTCATAGAGGTGAGCCTTTAAAAATTGAATTATGGCAAAATAAGAAAACCAAATCAAATAAAGATCTAATTATATTTATGCCAGGACTTGGAGGGAATATTGATAATTTTAGATGGATTGGCATTGAATTAACTAAGAGAGGTTGGCCCGTATTATTTATAGACCATAAAGGAAGTAATTCAGAGGCTTTTTTGGAAGTTATCGAAGGTACTAATTCAATTCCAACTAGTGCTGACTTTTTCTTATACCGTATCAAAGATTTAGATGCAGTAATAAAAGCGCATAATAATGGGAAATTAGGATTAGCCAATGATTCATATATTTTAATGGGACATTCATTAGGAGCTTTAATAGCTTTTTTGTATGAGGGTGATTTACCAAAAGATGACTTTGAAAAAAGATGTGATTTAGCTTTAAAAGATTTTGCAATAACAAATTTATCAAAATTAATCCAATGTCAATTAAACGAAATTCCATTACCCGAAATAATCAATTCAAAGAAAGCAAATGGAATCATAGGATTTAATTCATTTGGCAGCTTAATCTGGCCAAATGAAAAAAATTCTGGAATTGAAATTCCAGTACTGTTAATTGGAGGAACTTATGATCTTATAACTCCCTTAATAAGTGAGCAATTCAAAGTATTTTTATCTACGACTAATAATCCTGTAAATAGATTCTTGATTATTGAGGGATCAAGTCATTTTTCACCAATAAGAATCAATAATAAGTATTCAGAAAATATCGAAAATAATGATATTTTTAAAATCAATAAATCTTTTATTGGATCAAATCCTTACTCTTTTCAAAATTTATCTTTAAAAGTTATCGTAGAGTTTTTAGAAAATATAAAAAATAATGAAAGCATTAAAGTTATAAAAAATCAAACAGAAAGCAATCTTGATTTTCATCTTTTAGATAGAAAAACTTTAAAAGCTATAATCAAAAATTAGTATTCAATTCGAGGATCTAATATAGCAATTAAAATATCCACAAAAAGATTTAATGACACTATTAGTAAAGAGGTGACAATTACTATTCCTTGAACAACAGTATAATCTCTTTGGGAAATAGCTTCATGTAACCTTAAAGCTATCCCTGGCCATGAAAAAGTAACTTCGAAAAGAAGCGCTCCTCCTGCTAAAGAAGCTATTGTTAAGCCTGAAATCGTAACAATAGGCAAAAGTGCATTAGGTAAAGAGTGATTTAAGATAATATTCCTTCTTGAAATTCCTCTGCATAAAGCTGCATTTACATAATCACTTTTTAGTGTCTTGTCTAAATTTATTCTTAAAGATCTACTAAAAATTCCGCTCAAAAGAAACCCAAGAGTTATTGAAGGAAGCGCAAGATGATATAGGCTTTCTCTTAAGTAGATAAGATTATTATTTAGAAGACTATCTAAAACTAGAAAGCCTGTAATTTTAGGTTGGCTATAAGTGATTGGGAACCTCCCACCAATTGGAAAAATTCTTAAATATACCGAAAATATTAATTGAGCTAAAATTGCCCCCCAGAAAGGTGGAATTGCATATGAAGAGATTCCTATTACTCTAGCTATGTAATCTCCTTTTTTCCCTTTATTTTTTAAACCAAAAAAACCAAGCGGAAAGCCTATTAAGATTGCAAAGAATATTGAAAAGATACCTAGTTCTAAACTCGCTGGTAATGATTTAAGAATAATATCAAGAACAGGTTCTTGAGTACTTAAAGATTCTCCGAAATTTAAGTGCAAAATATTGTTAATGTAAGAAAGATATTGACTAAGAAGAGATTCATTTAACCCTAATTTATATCTAAGAATTTCTCTTGAAGCTTCATTAGCCCCAGATCCTAAAATTGCGTCAACTGGGTCTCCCGGCGCAACTCTCAACAAAATAAAAACTAATGTAGATATAATCCACAACATTAAAGGTATTAAAGAAATCTTTAATAAAGAATAATTTAAAAGTTTATTAAAATCTCTACTCATTAATAAATTTGAGATCACTCATTAAAATAATTCCTGCACCATTAAAAATAGGTTTTGAAATTTCATTTTGCGACCAAGCTTTCTGAGATGAAATCCATATTGGAATATAAGGTATTGATTCTGAAGCTATTTTCTCTATTTCAATTAATTTTGCTAATCTTTCTTTACCGTTTAAGTTTTCGCTATCAAGAAATAAATCTTCTACTGTATTTGATCCCCAAAAACTTCCGCTGTAAACTGATTCTCCTTTTTTACAGTTTTTACCATCTATTTCACTGCAACTTAGAAGGGGTGTTAAATATGCCTCGGGGTCAGAATAAGCACCTGTCCAATCAAGAATAACCGCTGTATATATTCCTAAATTTAGATTTTTATAAATAGTTGTGGACTCTACTCCGTTAAGTTTAATATTAATACATTCATTCAAAATATTTTTTATTTGTTCTTGCCAAGAAAGAGCAATAAGTTTATCAGCAGGTACATTAGATCTATAAGTAAGAGGAAAATCTAAAACATTACCATTACAGTAACCTTCTTTTTGTAGTAACACTTTTGCTTCTAAGGGATCATATTTTGGCCATAATTCTTCCTTATTTTTTTTATAAATTGGTGGAACAAGCGATCTTGAGGGTTGCCTTAATCCATAACTAACCTTTTCGCTAATGAATTCCCTATTAAGACTTTTAGCTATAGCCAACCTTACATTAAGATTATTTAAGGGATAAGAATTTGTTCTTAGACTAATAAAACTTATTTCTGTAGCAGGACTCTTACCTTCTTTAATTTTTTTGTTATTGCTTAATAAATTTAAATTATTTCTTTGAATATCATCAATTGAATTTGATAAAAGAACGTCAATTTGTTTACTTTTTAGAGCTCCGAAAAGAGAAGAAGAGCTGGAATATCCAATAAAACTAATACCTTCATTATTAGGTTTATCACTCCAATAATTTATATTTGGATCAATTATTTGAATTTCATTTGAAAATCTCTTCAATATATATTTACCTGTACCAACAAATTTATCATTTAAAAATTTATCAGAATAATCTTTATAATAACTAGGTGAAATAGGTGTCAAATTTATAGATGTAAGTAAACCATTAACGGAGCTTGATGGTTTATTAAGATTAATGATTACCTTATATTCGCTTGGAGTTTCTATAGATTTTATTTTATTCCCCAAGATATAATTCATTGTTCCGATTCTTTTAAATCTATCAAAAGAAAACTTTATAGCATTTGAATTAAATAAAGTTCCATCATGAAAAAGAACATTTTCTTTTAGATTAATTATTATTTGTAATTTATCTTTTGAAAAAATTGGCATTCCTGATGCTAATTCAGGAATCAATTCTCCTTCAGAATTTAATTCATATAAAGTATCACCAAGCGAACTTAATAATTGAAGTGATTTAAGAGTACTTGCCCTGGCAGGGTCTAAGGATTCAATTTTACCTGAACTTGCAACTATAATTCTTTTAGATTTATTATTAGAAACGCAAGAATATTGTGATAAAGAAATTAAAAAAACGAATAAAGCTATTAAAAATTTATTGTGCATAACATTTGATTTTTCAGTAATTTACTTTTCATTAAAAGTATCAGAGCAATAGGTTTGTAGTGTAATTTGATTAATTTCCAAGGAGAATGTCTTATTAACTTCCAAAGCGAAGGGCCACTCTCTTATCCAACAAACATTACTCTCTGGGTTAATTCCTACAACCTGAAATGTCTTTTGACTATTTTTAATTTTTACACACGCTCCTTTATAGAGGTTTTTACAACTGTTATTAGGATTAAATTTAAAATTATTTTTAATTTCTACTAATTTTGAAAAACTCATTACATAAATACATTTCCTCTCTTTGGTTTAACAAGCTAAAGAGAGATGTGCAATTGTTTTTTTCAAATACAACTTAATTGGCTAGCAATTAATTCAACTTCAGAAAGAGCATTTATTTCCTTCTTTGATTTTTCAAATTTACCATTTGAGACTTCGTGTGTGATAACAACAATTTCTGCTTTATTTTCACTTGCATCTAATTGGACAATTGATTCTATTGATACATCATTCTTACCAAAGAGATCTCCAATCTTACCAATCACTCCTGGACTATCTAAACAAATAATTCTTAGATAATTCTTTTTTGATATTTGATTAAAATCAATGGTATGACAATCTCTCCAAAAATTAAAAGATAATAATGGATCAATGGATTTCGTATCCTTTGTTAATGAAGACTGAAGATTTAAAATATCAGAAACAACAGAAGCAGCGGTTGGTCCACTCCCCGCACCTGGTCCGTACAACATTATTTCCCCTAGAGGATCAGCATCTATAAGGATGGCATTATTCACACCATCAACCGTTGCCAAAGGATGAGATTTGGGGATTAAAGAAGGACCTACCCAAATATTTAGGGAAAGAGAATCATTAATGTTGATAGCATTTCTTTCAGAAAAGGCTAAAAGTTTTATTTCAAAACCTAGTTTATTTGCATATTCAATATCTTTAATATCTATTTGATTTATACCCTCTGTACTAATTGAATCTCTATTTATTTTACCTCCAAATGCGAGTTCAGAAAGAATTGAAATCTTATCAGCAGCATCATGTCCTTCAACATCAGCAGTTGGATCAAATTCTGCGAAACCAAGTTTCTGAGCTAATTGTAATGTTGCCTTATAATCAGCTTTTTCATTTGACATTTTTGTAAGTATAAAATTTGTTGTACCGTTTATTATCCCAACCATTTTATTTATTTGATTACTTTTAAGAGATCTTTTTAAAGGTTCAATTATTGGAATCCCTCCACATACTGCTGCTTCTGTTAAAACATAGACTCCATTCTTAGCAGCTGTGGAATATATTTCACTCCCATATCTTGCAATTACCGCTTTATTAGCTGTAACTACTGATTTTCGAGCCTTTAAAGATTTTAGAATTATATCCCTCGCTATATCTGTACCTCCCATTACTTCTACAATCACGTCAACATTTGGATCTTTAATTAATTCATAAGGATCATTTATTAATAGATTATTCTCTAATTTAATGTCCCTTTTTTTGTTGATATTTTTAACAGCTATTCCTACAATTTCTATATCTTTTAAAATTGGATGTAGGTCATTTGTCGATTTTAGGATTTTATAAATACCTTTTCCTACAGTTCCAAAACCAATAATTCCAATTTTATATTTTTGCATTAGTTATTTTTAATTGTAATTTCAATTTTATAATATTATTTCGACAAAAAATCATTTGCCTGAGACTGCATTTTTAAGAGAATATTTAAAAAACCATTTGATCTTGATGGGGTTAGACTTGCCTTTAGACCAGTATCTTCTATAAATTTATTGTTTAAATTAACGACTTGTTTTGGTGTTAATTCATTCATTCCATTGATAAGGAATGCAAGTAAACCCTTTGTTATCAAAGCATCAGAATAGCCTTCCCAATAAAGTTTACCTTCTTGAATACTTGCTTTAACAAAGACTTCAGAAACACATCCTTGAACTTTATTTTCGGGAATTAAGATATTATTATTTGGAACTTTCAATTTTTTACCTAACCATAAAATAAACTCATATTTTCTTTTGGGATTTTCTGCGTTTTTCAGTTTCTCAACTAATTTATGTAATTCAGTATAAGTTTCTTTCTTTTCCATCGTTATAAAACTATTAAATAACTAAATTAGATACACACTATACTAATATTTCTTTTTCCGTAATAAAACCTGATAGAGGGATATCCCAATCAGCTCTAGTCAAAAATTTATCGCTTACACAATTAGAGGTTAAGATACCAATACATGGAATAGATCTCCAATTGTTATCTTCCCTTAATTTATCAAAATATCCTCCACCGTATCCTAATCTTATTAAGTTTCCATCCACCGAAAGACATGGAATAAAAATCATACTAATTTTTTCATAACTTAATTTATTTGAAGAATAAGGAGCTGGTATCCCATGTAAATCTTTAGATAATTGTTTCTTATCCCAGGCACAAAATAAGAGATTTTTGTTTTCTTCACATCTTGGCAAAGCCAATAGATATTCATGACCAAGACTTCTTAAATCAACTTCATTTTCAAGAGGCCAATATATCCCTATATACTTTTTTTTAAAATCTTTACAAAAAATAGAATCAAGATACTTTTTGACATTAATTTCAACATTCCTCATAACAGTAGATGAACTTTTTTTTCTCAAGTTTTTAAAAAATATTCTCTCAAAATTCTTTTTTTCTGAAATATGCATAATTTATATCTAATTAAAGCCTTCTTCATTTAAATTTGTTAAGGCTATAGCTAATGCATCTGCTGAGTCATCAGGTTTTGGCTCATGAGTTAAATTCAGGTTAAACATTACCGCTTCAATAACTTCTCTCTTTGATGCTTTGCCAGAGCCTGCAATAGTAAGCTTGACTTGAGAAGGTGCGTATTCACTAACTTTGATCTTCTTAGAAGCAAATACCATCATAATTACACCTCTAGCCTGAACAACGCTAATAGTAGTGCTAGATCTATAAAAGAAAAACTTCTCTACCGCAGCTATATCAGGTTTCCAATGATCAATTATTGTATTTAAGTCTTTAAAAATCTCAAAAAGTCTATCTTCTTCTTTATTTTTTTTATTAGTTTCAATTACACCACAATCAAGAAATATTTTCTTTTCGTTTTTAATCTCAATAATTCCATATCCAACTCTTCCTAATCCAGGGTCAATTCCAATAATCCTCACTTTATTATTCTTTTAATTTTAATTGAAATTTAGAAAGTTCATCTTTTTCATTTAAATCAAATACTTTACAGAAAGCTTGAATGACTCTTTCACCTGAATCTACTTGCTCTAATGGATCTTTCCTTAGTCGATGTCTTAAAGAACAAGTAATTACTCTTGCGATATCTTCTTCTTGGACTTCAGTTCTTCCCTCAAATGCAGCAATTGCCCTTGCAGATCGATTAGTTACAATGTCGCCTCTTAAACCATCAACATCAAGTTCGCCACATATAGCCGATATATTTAATCTAAGATCCTCATCTAATTGAACTGAATTTAATATCTCTTGTGCTTTAATAACTTTTTGCTGAAGATCATCTTGCTGTTTCTCAACACTTATTGAGAATTCATCGGGATTATCATCAAAGGAAGTTCGCTGATCAACAACTTTAACCCTCAATTCTGCATCTCTTACTGTCTTAACCTCAACGCTCATACCAAACCTATCTAACAACTGAGGTCTAAGCTCTCCTTCTTCTGGATTACCAGAGCCAATTAAAACAAATCTTGCAGGATGTCTAACTGAGACTCCCTCTCTCTCAACAGTATTCCATCCAGATGCTGCGGAATCCAAAAGGACATCAACCAAATGATCGTCAAGAAGATTAACTTCATCTACGTATAACAAACCTCTATTAGCTTTTGCTAATAAGCCTGGTTCAAAAGCTTTAATACCTTCGCTTAAAGCCTTTTCTATATCAATAGTTCCGCACAGTCTGTCTTCAGTTGCACCCAATGGTAAATCAATCATTGGTACTTGTTTTTTATCTTTTTCTAAACTCTCTCCCTGTATAATTTTCTCTAAAACTTCTTTACTTTGTAAATCAGGATCTATAAGTGAGCTATTATATGGATCATCTTTTACTACATCTATCGCTGGTAACAAGTCTGCAAGAGCTCTTATAGTGGTCGATTTACCAGTTCCTCTATCACCCATAATCATTACTCCACCAATTCTTGGATCAATAACATTTAACAAAAGAGCTAATTTCATTTCTTCTTGACCAATTACAGCCGTAAAAGGAAAAACTCTTCTTTTCTTTGTAGTATTCACAACTTTAGTTTTACTTTAATTTTCGAATGATCAATAGATGATACTTCAGAAAATGTTATTAGTAAATATCCAAATCCAATTGAACGTTTTGAATATATTTGAGTTTATTTATATTTAAATTCATTTCTTATTCCAAATTGTGTTTCGATTCTTTTTTTTATCACGCTAAAACTCTAGTTGAAAATATATTCAAACCTAAAATAAAATTTATTTAACTCTATAAATTTAATTGCCTTTTGAATTGTTTAAAAACCAATTAATTTGGTGAACGATTCCTCTCAAAACATTTATCTCACGACTTGATGTCTTTGCTTTTAAAATAAATTTTTTAAACTTACTTATTTTTGGAATGGCTGTATGTTCCATAAGGTAACCCGTTCTCATGAGCATTTTTTCTATATCATTAAAAGAATCGTAAATTTCTTTCGATGATGCAAGATTAAAAACTTTTAACTCTTTCTTTAAATTATTTGTTGAAGATTTATTTAATTCATACAAAATTATTGAAACTGCATGAGAAAGGTTTAAAGAAGGATAATTTTGAGAAGTTTTAATATTAAAAATCTTATGGGCAAAAAGCAATTCATTATTACTTAAACCTCTATCCTCTCTTCCAAATAAAATCCCTAAATTATTAATATCTACAAAAGATGAAATCCATTTAGATATATCCTCAGGAGATTCACATTCAATATCATTACTTAGCTCAATTCTTCCACAAGTAGCAAGTACTAAGTCACAGTCAAAGATTGCTTGATCAATACTATTAAAAATCTTACAATTATCTATAAATCTTTGGCCTTTTAGAGCCATTTTTTTTGTTTCTAAAGAAAAAATATCACATTGAGGAGAAACAATCCTTAATTCATTGACTTCAAAATTGGAACATAATCTTGCAATACTTCCAACATTTATCGGCCCATTTGGTTCTACCAATACAACATTTAAATTAAGATTATTTTTCTTCAAATTTATTACAAGCTATGTAAATATGTTAGTAAATTAGACATGTTTTGAGGATCAATTTCAAAACTTGGCATAGGAGGGGTAAGGCCTTCAATAACTTGTTTTATGATTTCTTTATCATTTAAACGCTGGGTTATTGAATGTAAATCTGGTCCGACTAAACCTCTCGCTGTAATCCCATGACATCCAACACAATTCATTTTAAAGAGAGTATCTCCATCTTTGATAGATCCATTGATTTCAAGAGTTTTAAGAATATATTTATTATTATTTTCTTGTTTAAAATAAAATAAGGAACAAGTTATTAATAAAATCAAAAAAACAACAAAAAATCTTTTATAAATTTTCATTTTTAAGAATTTTTCTGCTGCAGATGATGAAGATGTTGTCACAAAAAATTGTCTCTGTGTAACAATTGTGAATGAGAAAAGAAAAAATTGCCAGAAAATGATTGAACCTCTTTTATGTGGGATAGTTTTAGGATTAGTTCCAATAACCCTTTTAGGGTTATTTGTTAGTGCGTGGAATCAATATAGGAGAGGTTCAGGAATGTTAGATATGGATTAAAAAAGACAACTTTGATTGACCATAAGTTCTAACATCATAAATCTCCCAAAGAATATTCTTCTTAATGTTTAGTTCTGGTGAATGTTCGCAGATAACAATAGTTCCTTTCTTAATAAAATCACAATTAAATATTTGATTTAAAACTAATTCATGGTAATTTGCTTTATATGGGGGATCTAAATAGATAAAGTCAAATTTTATTTTATTAAACTCATTTGAAGAAAAAATATTCCTCTCAGTTTTAGGCTTTGTCCAAATTAATACATCTTTGCAAATAACTTCTATATCATTTATTCGATCATCTATATTTTCCAATGAATATAGATTTTTCAGACATAATTTTGAATTGATTTTATTTTTTTCAATTGCAACTATTTTTTTTGCTCCATGATTATAAGCTTCACACGATATAGCCCCTGTTCCACTAAATAAATCTAACCAATTAGAGTTTTCTACTGAATTTTTCAAAATATTAAAAATTGCCTCTCTAACCATTAAGGTTGTTGGTCTAGTCCCAATATTATTAGGGCTCTCAAGCCTTCGTCCTCCAATTAACCTCAAATTTGTTTTCATACGCGCATATGCAATTATTGAATGCTTTTAACCCATCTGCGTAAAAGTTTTTCTCCGGTTTTCCCTGATTTTTCTGGATGAAACTGACAAGCTATTAAATTATCTTTTTCTACCATTGCAGTTAATTTCTCAGAACCATAACTAACATTTGCAGTTATTAAATTGGTATTTGAGGGCACTGCATGATAAGAATGAACAAAATATACCCAATTATTTAATTCATCCTCTTTTAACAAGCTATTTCTCCTTGAAGGAAGAAGTTCACACCATCCAACATGAGGGATTCTCTGATCAGACAATTGAGGGATTTTCTTTATTTGACCTTCTACTATTCCAAGTCCATTAATTGAGCCTTCATCACTTGAGTCGAAAAGTAATTGCAATCCAAGACAAATTCCTAAAAATGATTTACCACTTTTGATCCAATTCTTAATATCAATTATTAAATCTGTATTCTTGAGATGAGTAATTGCAGGGTCAAATGAACCAACTCCAGGAAGAATTAATGCTTTACATTCTTTTATGTGGTAATTATTTTTAACTAAAACTATTTCTTCTTCAAGACTTTCTAAGGCTTTCGTTACTGAATGAATATTCCCCATCCCGTAATCTATAAGTCCTATTTTAGACAAGACCTTATTTTATAAGTGTTTCGATAAGGTGTTCGAAAGAGTAGCTTTAGGTACTGCTCCAACAACAGTATCAACTTTTTGACCACCCTTAAATATCATTAAGGTTGGTATACTTCTGATTCCATATTGACTTGCAACATTTGGATTCTCATCGGTATTTAATTTAAATACTTTAATTTTACCTTCAAAGTCCTTAGAAATCTCTTCTACCACAGGGGCGACCATTCTGCATGGACCACACCATGGAGCCCAAAAATCAACTAAGACTGGCAGATCACTTTGCAAAACTTCTTTGTCAAATGAAGAATCAGTAACGGCTGGAGCTGATGACATAATTTTGATATTCCTTTAGAAAATTTAGCAAGCTATTCTTTTAAGTGATGTTTTCATTACAGATAAACACACATAAGTAACAAAACAACTTAAAAAAGCCCGATAAATCGGGCGATTAGGTGTGTGAGGAGTGTGGGGTTTCCCCCACAAATTAATGATAACTCCTAAAGAGAAATTTTTTCCATTTTGAGGAAGAAGATTTTTTTATTTACCCATTCCAAGTTGTTGAGCTTTTTGATAAACTTTTCCCTCTGTCAAGAGAGATGGTGCGATTACAATCTCAACTTTTTGCATTTCTTTGATATTTTTAGCTCCAAGAGTACTCATTGAAGTCCTAATAGCCCCAAGTAGATTATGTGTCCCGTCATCAAGTAATGCAGGCCCTTTTATGATTCTTTCTAAAGAACCTGTAGCACCAACTTCAATTCTTGTACCTCTTGGTAAAACAGGACTAGGTGTTGCCATTCCCCAGTGGAATCCATTACCTGGAGCACTTAATGACTTAGCTATTGGAGAACCGATCATTACAGCATCAGAACCACAAGCAATACATTTACAAATATCTCCGCCAGTAATAATTCCTCCATCGGCAATTATTGGCACATAACGGCCAGTTTTTTCAAAAAAATCATCTCTTGCGGAACTGCAGTCAGATATTGCTGTTGCCTGCGGTATGCCTATTCCTAAAACGCCTCTAGAAGTACAGGCAGCACCTGGGCCAATTCCAACCATAAGTCCAGCTACTCCTGCTTTCATGAGAAGAACTGCGACTTCATAGGTTACACAATTTCCTGCAACAACAGGAACTTTTAAAGATTGGCAGAGACTTTTAATGTCTAATGTCTCCTTTCCGTCCATACCTAAATGCTCGGTTGAGACAACTGTGCCTTGTAAAAAAAATAAATCTATTTTTGATTTAGCTAGTATTTCTTTAAATTTTATGGCCGCTTGAGGTGTTCCACTTAAAGCAGCAATTCCTCCTTTCTCTTTAATATCATTAATTCTTTGAATTATTAGATCTTCTTTTATGGGTTCACTATATATTTTTTGCATTAAAGGAACAAATTCTCTTTTTCCAACAGATGAGATTTGACTCAATATTTCTTTTGGATTTTCATATCTAGTCTGGATACCTTCCATATTAAGAACACCAAGAGCTCCTAACTTAGAAAGCTCTACTGCTGTATTAACATCTACAACACTATCCATGGCACTCGCAATAATTGGAACTTCTCTTTCAATATTTCCAATTGACCAAGAAGGGTTGGTTAAACTGTAATCTAAGGTTCGAGTTCCAGGAACTAAAGCTATTTCATCAATACCATAAGCTCTTCTTACTTTTTTGTTTAACCCAATTTCAATATTCACGGATTTTTTAATTATTCTGATTAAGTTAACAACTAAAGGTGTAATAAGCCAATAATTATTGAAAAACAAAAGAGTTTTTTTATTATTTGTGTATAAATGTGAGTATTTGAAAATTAATTATTAGCCTTTTTTTATTCATTCTGACAATCAGGGATTATTATTAAATAAAGGTTTTTTATATGTCCGATATTGTTGATTCTGAGAATTTTGGTTTGAGTGAAAATAACGATCGAATCATTCAGACTGATTTAAGAAATGAAATGTCGCGCTCTTACTTAGAGTATGCGATGAGTGTTATTGTCGGACGAGCTCTTCCAGATGCAAGAGATGGATTAAAGCCAGTTCACAGAAGGATTTTATATGCGATGTATGAACTTGGATTAACAAGCGGAAGGCCATACAGGAAATGTGCAAGGGTTGTCGGAGAGGTTTTAGGAAAGTACCACCCTCATGGAGATACTGCTGTTTATGATGCATTAGTAAGGATGGCACAAGATTTTTCTATGAGAATGCCTCTAATAGACGGTCATGGGAACTTCGGATCTGTAGATAATGATCCGCCTGCCGCAATGAGATATACAGAATCACGTCTTCAATCCCTGACAGATGAAAGTTTACTTGAAGATATTGAATCTGAGACTGTTGATTTTTCCGATAATTTTGATGGATCGCAACAAGAACCTACAGTCTTACCAGCTAGAATTCCTCAGCTTCTATTAAATGGATCATCAGGCATTGCTGTAGGAATGGCAACTAATATACCTCCTCATAATTTAGGAGAATTAATTGATGGTCTTAAATCTATTATCAAAAACCCCTCAACAGAAGATAATGAACTTTTTAAATTAATTAAAGGACCAGATTTTCCAACAGGAGGGCAGATATTAGGAAGAGATGGTATTAGAGAGACCTTTAAATCTGGAAGAGGTTCGATAACTATGAGGGGGGTTGCAGATATTGAACAAATCAAATCTCCTGGTAGAGCAGAAAAAGATGCGGTAATAATCACAGAGCTTCCATTTCAAACTAATAAAGCAGCTCTTATAGAAAGAATTGCAGATCTAGTAAATGAGAAAAGATTAGATGGGATATCTGATATTAGAGATGAAAGTGATAGAGATGGGATGAGAATTGTAATTGAGCTTAAAAGAGATGCCTATCCTCAAGTTGTTTTAAATAATTTATTTAAAATAACTCCTTTACAAAATAATTTCAGCGCAAACATTCTAGCACTTGTTAACGGAGAGCCTACAACCCTTTCTCTCAGGAAAATGTTAGATGTATTTCTAGAGTTTAGAGTTGAAACAATCAAAAGAAGAACAAGGTTCTTATTAAAAAAAGCAGAAGAGAGAGATCATATTATAAAGGGTCTTCTTTTAGCCCTTGATGCAATGGACAGTATTATAAATCTAATAAGATCCGCAAAAGATACAAATTCAGCAAGAGACCAATTGCAAACTGATCATGAGTTATCTGTAATTCAAGCAGATGCAATTTTACAAATGCAATTAAGAAGATTAACAGCCTTAGAGGCAGATAAAATTAAAGCAGAACATGATGAGCTTACAAGGAAAATTACAAATTACAAAAATATATTAAATGATAAGGAGAGAATAAATGAAATTATTCTTGAAGAGCTCACTAAAATAGACGAAAAATTCTCATCTCCAAGAAAAACAGAGATTCTCAATTTAGGCGGAGGGCTAGATGATATTGACTTAATAGCCAACGAAAGATCAGTCGTTTTATTAACTACTGCAGGATATCTAAAAAGAATGCCAATAAGTGAATTCGAGTCTACAAGCAGGGGGTCTAGAGGAAAAGCAGGAACAAAGAGTCAACAAGATGACGAAGTTAAATTATTCATAAGTTGTAATGATCATGATACTCTCTTACTTTTCAGTGAAAGAGGTGTGGCTTATGCGCTTCCAGCTTATCGAGTACCTATGAGTAGTAGAACAGCTAAAGGGACTCCTTCTGTTCAACTACTCCCAATACCAAGAGAAGAGCAAATCACTTCTCTTGTTTCAGTAGATTCTTTCGATAACGAGTGTTATTTATTAATGCTCACTAAAGCTGGCTTTATAAAAAGGACTCCACTATCCGCTTTTTCAAAAGTACGTTCAAATGGTCTCATAGCAATAAATCTAGAAGAGGGAGATGCCTTAACTTGGGTTAGATTATCAACAGAAGGAGATAGTGTCTTAATTGGTTCAAGAAAAGGCATGACTATTCACTTTAGATTAGATGCTAATGAATTAAGACCTCTTGGAAGAACTGCTAGAGGCGTTAAGTCAATGAACTTAAAAGATGGAGATAAACTTGTTTCAATGGATGTTTTAAGTTGCGAGTTGGTTGATCAATTGGCAAATTTAGATGAGGAAGATAATGAAAATGAGGATGATTTTGAAAGTAAATCTTCAAATGGGCCTTGGGTTTTAGTAGCTAGTGCTTTTGGTCTTGGGAAGAGGGTTCCTGTAACAAAATTTAGATTACAAAAACGTGCGGGCATGGGGCTAAGAGCAATAAAATTCAGAATCAAAGATGATTCACTTGTAGGACTCAAGGTTCTTGGAGAAGGTGAAGAATTACTTTTGGTTACCGAAAAAGGTGTAATCGTAAGAACTAATGCAGATAAAATTTCTCAACAATCAAGGTCTGCTACTGGGGTTAAATTACAACGCTTAGATGATGGAGATCATCTATCCGAGGTTGTTTTGGTCCCTCATGAACAAATTAATGAAGAAGATCAATTAATTGCTAATGAAGAAAAAACCTAACCAAACTTTGATTAGATAGTTCTTATGGAAATTCTCGATATTTTAATTTTAGGTTCTGGTCCTGCAGCATTATGTATAGCTTCAGAATTAGCAAAACAAAATTTAAATATCAAAGGAATATCAACAAAATCTCCCCATGAAAAATGGGAAAACACTTATGGAATTTGGGCATCTGAGTTAGAGGAATTAGGTTTAGCGTCATTGTTATCTCATAGATGGTCAAAAACTGTTAGCTATTTTGGAGATGGAATAATGGACCAAGGAAATAATCCCACAAAACATTGTTATGATTATGGATTAATAAATCAAGAAGCTTTTCAAAATGAACTTTTGAAAACTTGCAAAGGTATTCATTGGTTGAACGAAACTGCAAAATCAATTAAATCAAAAAGTAAAATTACTGAAGTAATTTGTTTATCAGGTTTGAAACTAAAAGCCAGATTAGTAATTGATGCAAGTGGGCACAAGAGTAAATTTATAAAAAGGCCACTTTTAAAAGAAGTCGCCCAACAAGCTGCTTATGGGATTGTCGGTAAATTTTCTACTCCTCCTGTAAAAAAAGATCAATTTGTTTTAATGGATTTTCGCTCCGACCATTTGGATGATGAAGAGTTGTTATCATCTCCCTCTTTTCTTTATGCGATGGATTTGGGGAGTGAAACTTATTTTGTTGAAGAGACATCACTAGCTAGTTATCCTGCTTTTTCTAAAGATCATCTAAAAAAAAGACTTTTAAGTAGATTAAATAATAAAGGTGTAAAAGTATTAGAGATTTATCATGAGGAGAATTGCTTATTCCCTATGAACTTACCACTACCTTATAAAAATCAATCCGTGCTTGGTTTTGGTGGAGCAGCAAGTATGGTTCATCCAGCATCTGGATATATGATTGGATCTCTATTAAGAAGAGCGCCACTTCTAGCTAAAAAACTAGCAATCTTCTTGAAAGAACCAAATTATAGTTCACTAGAATTAGCCACTAAAGGATGGTCAGTTTTGTGGCCATATGAATTAACTCAAAGACATAGACTCTATCAATACGGACTACGAAGATTAATGAGCTTTGATGAGAGTAGATTAAGAAGTTTCTTTTATAATTTCTTCAAATTGTCAACTAAAGAATGGGTAGGATTTCTTACTAATACCCTTCCTTTACCAAAACTTATTTATGTGATGAGTAAAATGTTTATTAATTCACCTTTAAAGGTTAAGCTTGGGATGTTAAAGATAAAATGAGATATCTTAAAACTGCCAATCTTTAATTCTTAAATTAGGAAATATTTTATCTTCATCTTCAATATTTTTTAGGAATTCAAGGTCAATAATA
>QCTA01000016.1 GCA_003211335.1 Prochlorococcus sp. AG-670-O11
TTACTAGTATTTCTCTCACAACCTAACCCGATCCATAAAGTTTTTGGATGCCATGTATTTTTATGATTATCAAAAACAGAAATATGAAAACTTGAGTTATTTTGCTCATAATTTTTATCTGATAACTGAGTAATAGTATTTCCCGTTTCAGAAGTTTTCCATAAATTATTACCTGATAATTGGATGCAAAAAATCTCTTTATTATTAGATTGCTTTATTACTAATTTTGACCAGTCTTTTATATTTCCAGATCTTTCCCATCCCCATTGATTTCCAAAGGAGTCAATATTTAAGTAATTCTGATCAATTGAATTATTAGTCTCTATAATTTCACCACCGAATAAATTAGATATCTGAAATGCAATATTTTGGATGTTTGCTTGATGCGCACCAATAATAGGGATAATTTTCTCTCCTTTTTTGTCAATAACAATTACTCCAGGATCTTTATCTTTGGATGATAAGAAAGAACTAATAAGTCTTATTGAAGCGCCAATTGAGCCGATAAAAATAATCAAATCAAATTTGTCCCACTTTTCTTTAAGAATTTGCCTTGGCTTCAAAAAGTCAATTGTGTCTTTATTGTTTTTATCTTTCTGAGATGAGCTCCCTATATAAATCTCATTTATAAATTCAGTTTTTTTTAGTCTTTTTAAAATTTCTTTTGAAGTATCAGAAAAACCTATTGCAATACCTTTCAATTTAAGAAGTTCTCTTTAATAACAATTTAAAACTATATCTCGTCGATGCAATTAAAAAAAACAATAACGAAATATAAAAAAAAATAAAAGAAATTTATAATTTTTTTGAGTAAATATACTCAGAAGTTACTTATGATAATGGATTTAGCGAAATATTAATTAAGTAACAATCATTAGAACAATTGTTACGTTACTGCATATCCAAAGAATCTTTGTCTTATTATTTTTGAAACGCAGATCTTAATTTTTGATTGTTCATCGTTTCTTGAAGCTTATCATTAAATAGTAAGCTTAAGTTTTGATAAATATTCTTTAAGGTCAATTATTTTTGAGGTGCTAGATGACCATCAGCCCACCAGAAAGTGGAGAAAAAAACAAAAAGATTTTGGAAGAGCCAGTAAAGGCTGATCCAAGACCTATTGATTTTGCCAAATTAGATAAACCAGGTTTCTGGTCAAGCAAATTATCCAAGGGTCCAAAAACTACAACTTGGATTTGGAATTTGCATGCCGACGCCCACGATTTCGATATTCATACAGGAGATGCTGAAGAGGCTACTAGAAAGATTTTCTCAGCTCATTTTGGACATCTTGCAGTGATTTTTATTTGGATGAGTGCTGCATTTTTCCATGGAGCAAGATTTTCAAATTATTCAGGCTGGTTAGCTGATCCAACTCATGTGAAGCCCGGAGCTCAACAAGTATGGGCAGTAGTTGGACAAGAGATGCTAAATGGAGATCTTGGTGCTAACTACAATGGAATTCAAATAAGTTCTGGAATTTTCCACATGTGGCGAGCATGGGGAATTACAAATGAAAGTGAATTAATGGCCTTAGCCATAGGAGCAGTTGTAATGGCTGCACTTATGCTTCATGCAGGTATTTTCCATTACCATAAAGCCGCTCCAAAAATGGAATGGTTCCAAAATGTAGAGTCAATGCTCAATCATCATATAGCTGGTTTAGTTGGGCTTGGATCACTAGCTTGGGCAGGTCATTGTATACATATTGGTGCTCCAACAGCAGCACTTTTAGATGCAATTGACGCAGGTACACCTCTAGTTATTAATGGTAAAGAGATTGCATCAATTGCAGATATGCCAATGCCCCATCAATTGTGTGATCCTCAAATTATTGGTCAAATTTTTCCAGGATTAGCAAGTGGTACAGGGAATTTCTTTAGCCTAAATTGGCTTGCTTTTTCAGATTTTTTAACTTTTAAAGGTGGTTTAAATCCTGTTACGGGAAGTTTATGGATGACTGATGTTTCCCATCATCATTTAGCTTTTGGAGTTATTGCGATAATTGGTGGTCATATGTATAGAACTAACTATGGTATTGGTCATAGTATGAAAGAAATATTAGATTCTCAACAAGGAGATCCAATTTTATTCCCAGCGCCTAAAGGTCATCAAGGACTTTTTGAATTTATGGCTGAAAGTAGACACGCACAGCTTTCTGTCAACTTAGCAATGCTCGGTTCTCTTAGCATCTTAATCTCTCATCATATGTATGCGATGCCTCCGTATCCATACATCGCGACTGATTACATGACTGTTCTTGGTTTGTTTACTCATCATATGTGGATAGGTGGATTATTTATTGTTGGAGCTGGAGCTCATGCTGGTATAGCTATGGTCAGAGATTACGATCCAGCAAAACATATAGATAATGTTTTAGATAGGATTTTAAAAGCTAGAGATGCTTTAATAAGTCATCTTAATTGGGTTTGTATGTGGTTAGGTTTCCATAGTTTTGGACTCTATATTCATAACGACACAATGAGAGCTTTAGGAAGACCTCAAGATATGTTTAGTGATTCTGCAATTCAACTTCAACCAATATTTGCTCAATGGGTTCAAAGTATTCAAGCTTCAGCGGTTGGCACTTCAATATTGGCCGGTACAGCTGAAGCCTTACCTCATAAAGCTATAAGTGAAGTATTTAATGGAAGTTTAGTTGAAGTAGGTGGAAAGGTTGCTATTGCTCCAATCCCCTTAGGAACTGCTGACTTGATGATTCATCATATTCATGCATTCCAAATACACGTAACAGTTTTAATTCTTCTTAAAGGTGTCCTTTATGCAAGAAGCTCAAGATTGATTCCTGATAAGGCATCATTAGGGTTTAGATTCCCATGTGATGGCCCTGGTAGAGGAGGTACATGTCAAGTTTCTTCTTGGGACCATGTTTTCTTAGCGCTCTTCTGGATGTATAACTGCTTATCAATAGTTATTTTCCATTTTTCTTGGAAGATGCAAAGCGATGTTTGGGGACTCACTGGAGGTAACTTCTCTCAAAGTGCCATTACTATTAATGGTTGGCTTAGAGACTTTTTATGGGCGCAATCTTCTCAGGTTTTGACAAGTTATGGTTCAGCTATAAGTATGTATGGTCTGATGTTCTTGGGAGCACACTTTATCTGGGCATTTAGCTTAATGTTCTTATTCAGCGGAAGAGGTTACTGGCAAGAATTATTTGAATCAATTGTTTGGGCTCATAACAAACTTAAAGTTGCTCCAACAATTCAACCAAGAGCACTATCAATTACTCAAGGTCGTGCAGTTGGTGTTACTCACTTCTTAGTGGGTGGTATTGCTACTACTTGGGCATTCTTCCATGCTCGCCTTTTCGGGCTTGGCTAAATAACCTGAACTTCTCCTTTTTAATACAATGGCAACAAAATTTCCATCATTTAACCAGGGTCTAGCTCAGGACCCTACAACTCGCCGAATATGGTACGGAATAGCTACTGCTCATGACTTCGAAAGTCATGATGGGATGACTGAAGAAAAGCTTTATCAAAAGTTATTTTCTACACATTTCGGACATCTAGCAATCATTGCCCTTTGGGTAGCCGGTAATCTTTTCCATATCGCTTGGCAAGGTAATTTTGAGCAATTTGTACTTGACCCTACTCATGTTCGTCCTATAGCTCACGCTATTTGGGATCCTCATTTTGGATCAGGTATTACTGAAGCAATGACACAGGCGGGAGCCAGTGGACCCGTAAATATAGCTTATTCAGGCTTATATCATTGGTGGTACACAATTGGAATGAGAACTAATGAGCAACTGTTTCAAGCTTCAATCTTTATGAGTATCTTGGCTTGCTGGACCTTATTTGCTGGTTGGCTACATTTGCAACCAAAATTTAGACCATCACTTGCTTGGTTTAAAAATGCTGAGTCAAGATTAAATCATCATTTAGCTGTTCTATTTGGCTTTAGTAGTATTGCTTGGACAGGACACTTAGTTCATGTAGCTATACCTGAATCAAGAGGCCAACATGTCGGTTGGGATAATTGGTTAACAGTGCTTCCTCATCCTGCTGGATTAGCTCCATTTTTTACTTTAAATTGGGGAGCGTATGCACAAAACCCTGACTCATTGGAACAAGTATTTGGGACTTCTGAAGGTGCAGGTACTGCAATATTTACCTTCTTAGGAGGCTTGCATCCTCAAAGTGAAGCATTATGGCTAACTGACATAGCTCATCATCATATTGCAATTGGGACTATATTTGTGATCGCTGGGCACATGTATAGAAATACATTTGGAATTGGTCACAGTTTAAAAGAAATTACAGAAGCTCATAACACAAGACATCCTAATGATCCTCATAAAGGTAATTTTGGAATTAACCATGATGGTATTTATGAGACAGTAAATAACTCTTTACACTTTCAGTTAGGATTAGCTTTAGCATCACTTGGAGTAGCTACTTCTTTGGTAGCTCAACACATGGGTGCCCTTCCTTCATATGCTTTTATTGCAAGAGATTACACCACGCAATCTGCGCTTTATACTCATCATCAATATATTGCGATGTTCTTGATGGTTGGAGCATTTGCACATGGAGCAATTTTCTTTGTAAGAGATTATGATCCTGAATTAAATAAAGATAACGTTTTAGCTAGAGTTTTAGGAACTAAAGAAGCCTTAATAAGTCATTTAAGTTGGGTGACTATGTTACTTGGCTTCCATACTTTAGGAATATATGTTCATAATGACGTTGTAGTAGCTTTTGGTAATCCTGAAAAACAAATCTTAATCGAACCAGTTTTTGCACAGTTTGTACAAGCAGCTCAAGGTAAAATGATGTATGGATTTGATGCTTTATTATCTGACCCTACAAGTTCTGCTAGCGTTGCGGCAAATTCTTTACCAGGAAATCATTACTGGATGGATTTAATTAATAGACAAGATGCTCTAAGTTCTTTCTTACCTATAGGTCCCGCCGATTTCTTAGTACATCATGCGATTGCTCTTGGACTTCATACAACTGCATTAATCCTTATTAAAGGAGCTTTAGATGCTAGAGGAACAAAACTAATTCCTGATAAGAAAGATTTGGGTTATGCATTCCCTTGTGATGGTCCTGGTCGTGGAGGTACATGCGATAGCTCATCATGGGATGCTATGTATCTTGCAATGTTCTGGGCTTTGAACTTGATAGCATGGGTAACTTTCTACTGGCATTGGAAACATTTAGCCATATGGCAAGGGAATGTAGCTCAATTTAATGAGTCCGGGACTTATTTAATGGGTTGGTTTAGAGATTATCTTTGGTTAAACTCTGCTCAACTAATTAATGGTTACAATCCGTTTGGAGTGAATTCACTTTCTCCTTGGGCTTGGATGTTCTTATTCGGTCATCTTGTATGGGCGACTGGATTTATGTTCTTGATATCATGGAGAGGATATTGGCAAGAATTAATTGAGACATTAGTTTGGGCTCATCAGCGTACTCCAATAGCTAATCTCGTAGGTTGGAGAGATAAACCAGTTGCACTTTCAATTGTTCAAGCAAGATTAGTGGGACTAGCTCATTTCACAATTGGAAACATCCTTACTTTTGGAGCATTTGTAATAGCATCTACTTCAGGAAAGTTTGGTTAAATTCTTATCAAATAATTTAAATCACCACTAATGTGGTGATTTTTTTTTGGTTAATTTTATTGTTCTAGATTAAGTTAAAATTAAAGGATTATTCATCGCTATTCATATGACAAATGTTAATCAATTAATTTCTATTATTATTCCTGTTTTCAATGAAAGCGAGAGTATTGGATATTT
This sequence comes from Prochlorococcus sp. AG-670-O11, assembly GCA_003211335.1. The sequence goes on from QCTA01000016.1 coordinate 5,780, forward strand.
GTTAGATGAAGTTTTACATGTTATGCAAAATAATAATTTAAATTGTGAGTTGATAGTAGTTAATGATGGTTCTCATGATAATACTTCAAATATATTGGATGAATTAACTCTCAAGATCAAGGAATTATCCATTATTTCGCTCCGTAAGAATTACGGACAAACTGCTGCAATGGCTGCAGGTTTTGATAACTCTAGTGGTGAAATTATAATTACTTTAGATGGAGATTTACAAAATGATCCTAATGATATCCCGAAATTAATTTCACATATAGATGAAGGCTATGACTTAATCTGCGGATGGAGATATGATCGAAAGGATAAGTTAATTAATAGACGTATACCATCAAAAATTGCAAATAAGTTAATAGCAAATGTGACAGGCCTTAAGTTGCATGATTATGGCTGTTCATTAAAAGCTTTTAAAAAAGAGATAGTAGATGATATAAAACTATATGGTGAACTTCATAGGTTTTTACCTGTATTAGCAAATATAGAGGGAGCAAAAATTAAAGAAATCAAAGTTAATCATCGAAGTCGCAAATACGGTTCTAGTAAATATGGTATTGACAGAACTTTTAGGGTTTTAATGGATTTGCTTACAGTTTGGTTTATGACTAAATTTTTAACAAGACCTATGTATGGATTTGGTTTTTTGGGGATCATAAGTATTTTAATTAGTCTTGGAATGACATCTTACTTATTTATTATCAAACTCCTAGGTAATGATATTGCCAATCGACCGATGTTAATGTTTGCTTTGATATTAGGAATTGCTGGAGTTCAATTATTTAGTTTTGGGCTATTAGGAGAACTATTAATTAGAACTTACCACGAAAGTCAAAACCGGCCAATTTACAGGATTAGAAAAATTCAAACTAAAATAAATAATTGAATTTTTATTTGAATTTTCTTATAAGATAAGCTGAAAGTTCTACTATTTCTGGGTCCATATCTTTTAAACCGCGTCTGAGTATGGGTAATGTAGATTTATCGGCTAATTCTTCTGCTAAATTTAAGGCTTTCAATTTATCTTCTGCTGAACCTTTAAAAAGGCTATTCATTTTTTCTCTTAGTTTTCTTTTATAAAACTCTGAGTACTTTTTAGAGTTATTTTGATAACGATTATTTATTTTTGCGGAAGAGGTTAATATATTTTTTTCATTATGAGTTTCTCTCATTGAATATAATTCATTTTTTTTAAAAGCATTAAATATATATTTTCTCTTGAAAACTACTATAAAAATTATTATTAAAATAATGAGAACTATTGAGAGAAAATTGAGCATATATAAAGTTAATAATTTTTATATCATCCAGTAATAAAAGTAACACTATTTGTCCTTTAAATACTAGAGTGTTCAAAGATCTTTAATAGATTATGCCATCTGATTTTTCAACGTTCTTACCATCAATTTTTGTCCCATTGATTGGTCTAGTAACCCCAGCAGTATTTCTTGTATTAATTGGAAGATTGATTACAGCTACTGATTAAATAAATTCAAATTACACTTTTATTAAAAATGAGCGACTTTCAAAAATCATTCTCAGAATCAACAAGTTCTATTAAATTTGATGAGAAATACATAGATAATTCTGTTCAGCCAAATGACATTGGTATCGCAAATCAATGGGCTGTTAAACCAGTTTCAGATCCATGTGTTGGAAATCTTGCAACACCTGTTAATAGCGGTTACTTTACAAAAGCATTTATAAATAATTTACCTTTTTATAGAGAAGGGATTTCTCCAAATTTTAGAGGTTTAGAAACTGGAGCAGCTTTTGGATATCTTTTATATGGTCCATTCTCTATGACTGGACCGTTAAGAAATTCTGATTTTGCATTAACGGCAGGACTACTTGCAACAATAGGCGCTGTTCACATACTAACAGGGCTTTTGGTTCTTTATAATGCACCCGGAAAATCTCCTAATGTTCAGCCACCAGACGCTACTGTGTATAATCCTCCTGCAGACTTGTTTACTAGAACAGGATGGGCCGATTTTACAAGTGGGTTTTGGTTAGGTGGTTGTGGTGGGGCCGTTTTTGCATGGCTTCTTGTAGGAACTCTCCATTTGGATACCATAATGCCAATTGTTAAAAATATTTGGACTACTGGTTGATTTCATAATTTAACTAGAGCATATGCTCAATAGTCAGTTTTTAAATAAAATATTACCGGATAGATTTATTCCATCTGTATGATCTAACTATTCTTCCTGCAGAAATAAGTTTTGATTGATAATGTAGAGAAATTTCATCGTTAGTTTCTTTTAAAGTGTCTATTCCTATACCATTTCTTCCGTAATCATTACCTGAACTATGGTAGTAAAATCCATCTCCTTTATAAATACCAACATGATCACATTTATTGTTGTTTCCGAAAAATAAAATATCTCCTTTTTGAAGTGATTTACATTTTTCTGTGAAATTGAAAAGATGCCTACAAAAACTTTTTATTTGATAAGAATCTCTAGGTAAATAAATTTCATGATTTAAAAAAGCCGTTTGAATTAAACCAGAACAGTCAAAATTAGGCCCCACCGTACCACCCCAAAGATATATATTTTTTACCTTAGATTGATCTTCGATCCATTTAAGAATCAATGGAATTTTTGCTTTTATAAATATTTGATCAGATTGGGTAAAATTTTTTTTAACATCAAATTTCTCAATAAATAGTTTATCTAAATCAATCCAGCAGATATAACCATCTTCATAAAATTGAACTAATATCCTAGACCTTTTATTTTTAATCTTATGAAGACTTGGATAAATAAGCCTAAATAGTCTATTTTTAACTATTTCCGTCACTAAATTATTTTCAGTTTCATTTTTATATCCAGAAATATTAATTTTTACTTTCCACCAAATAGTGTTTGAAAAATTAGTTTGCTTAAATAGTGAGATAGGGTCTATATGTTCTTTCATAAAATGTCTTTTTATTATTTACGAGAAGAAATGGGTTTAGCCTTAAATGATATTTTAGAGAAAGTTTGCTCTAATAATATAGAAAATTTAAGGAATGATATCGCAATAACTTGGATCAATTATAAATGTGAAAACAATCATATAAATAAAGGCTTTGGATTTGGAATCAATAATAGAAAGCTCATATATCCTGCAAGCATTGTAAAGATAGTTTATGGCCTGGCTGCATACTCATGGATCGAAACAAAGAAAATATTATTAACCCAAGAAATAAGTGATGCAGTAAATAAAATGCTTTTTTACTCAAGTAATGATGCCACAAGCTTTTTAATTGATATCATCACTGGGACTACAAGTGGCCCATGTATAGAAGGAGATCCTTGGGAGAATTGGAAATATCAAAGGTCAATTATCAATGATTGGTTAAAAGAGCTTAATTGGAATGAATTAAATGATATAAATTGCTGTCAAAAAACTTGGGAAGACGAACCATTTGGACGAGAAAAAGAATTTTATGGAACTGAAAATAATAATAGGAATATGATGACAACTGATGCAACTGCTAGGATTCTGGAAGAGATAATGATACATCTTGATTATCAAAAAGATAATTTAAATTTAAGAAGTTTTTTAAAAAGAAATTTAAATAAGAATGTTCTTACGGAGGATCCTCTTAATCAAGTAGAAGGTTTTTTAGGAGAAGGATTACCAGAGGATATTAATTTCTGGAGTAAAGCAGGTCTCATGTCACAAGCTAGGCATGATGCAGCTTGGTGGGTTAATAATGACTCAGTGCAGACTTTATTAGTTGTTTTTGGGAGTGGTGAGAAATACTTCAAAGATGAGACCTTATTTCCCGAAATAGCAAAGGCTGTGTACAAATATAATAATAATTTTGTTTGATATTAATTTAAATCATCTAAGAAATCTCTATCTAATTTATTTGTATAGGCTTCGTAAGGTAACATCATAACCTCATCAAAATCAAAGTTATTCAGAATCCATTCTTTATATTCAGCTATTAAACTATTTCTATCTTTTTTGTCCAGTTCATGAATGCGTAATGCAGTATCTTTAAGGTTTTCTTTAATCAGGTTTTCAAGTACTTTTTTATTCATATTAGCTAGCTTCTCCATCTAAAATTATTCTTCTAATTGTTGATAAAGCAATTCCAGTTTGAGTTCTGATTGATCGATATGAGCAACCCTCATTACGTAACCTCATCACTAATGATTCTTTTAAAGGACTAATTTTTGGTCTGCCACCTAAATTATTTCCATTTAATCTTCTTTTCGAACTAAGTTCTTTTTTCCTTTCTCCCAAAGACTCATTATCTAAATTATCTAACTCATATAAAATATTAAAGATAGACAAAGATATCTCTGATGAATGTTTGGGGGATAAAAAACCAGATAAAGTTCTCAACCTAACATCATTATTCAAGAGTTTATGAATTGTTTTTATACATTCATTCCTATTAGCAAATGCCCGATCTAGTTTTGTTACGACTAATTCATCTCCTTTTGATAAATAATTTAGAGCTTTTCTAAGTTCGGGTTTTATTTCTTCATCTAAACTTACGATTTCAGAAAATATTAAGCTGCAACCCTCATCTTTTAGGCATTTTATTTGATCTTTTAAGTAATCATATTCACTATCTATAGCTCTAGCATATCCAATGGTTTTAGATTTTTTATTTTTTTCAGATAAAAGAAAACGTTTTCTTTTAAATTTAATAGTCAATGTTTTAATACATATATTTTTAACTGTATCAAATACTTTAAAAAAAAACACTTTATAGAACATTATTTTGTAATAATATGTCAATATAATGCAAAGGATAAATATAAAATTTCGTACTTAATCTGTACTAAAAACAACGTTCTATATATTGTTCTATTTTATGTTATTAGAACAATTAGCATATTATATGATTAGTTTGTTTAAGGAAATGCTAAAAATTTAATATTTATTTTTTCTAAAAGTAATATGTAAATTTCTTCTAGGTTTAATTAGAAATTTAATTTCTATATTGAAGGAAATTAATTATAGTAAAATTTCATTATTTTGATTAAAGTTATAATTAAATTAAGTTGAATAAATTAATTTGACTAATATTTCTAATAATGCAGTTTCGAAGCCTGACTGGTTAAGAGTAAAAGCACCCCAAGTTGAGAGAATAGGAAATACAGCAAATTTGTTGAGTGATTTAAAATTAAATACTGTATGTCAAGAAGCAAGCTGTCCCAATATTGGCGAATGTTTTGCTATTGGGACTGCAACTTTTCTAATCATGGGCCCAGGCTGCACAAGGGCATGTCCCTATTGTGATATTGATTTTGATAGATCCCGGAGAGATTTAGACCCAACAGAACCTGCTCGTTTAGCAGAGGCTGTTTTTAGAATGAAACTTAAACATGTTGTGATTACCTCTGTTAATAGAGATGATCTAGATGATGGGGGAGCTTCGCAGTTTTATAAATGTGTTTCGGAAGTTAGAAAAAAATCTCCTGAAACAACTATTGAATTACTAATTCCAGATTTATGTGGTAACTGGTCAGCGCTTGAAAAGATTTTAGATTCTAGACCAAATGTTTTAAATCACAATATTGAAACTGTCTCAGCTTTGTATAGGAAAGTAAGGCCACAAGGAAACTACCAAAGAACTTTAGAGTTACTAAAAAGAACAAGAGAATATTTCCCAAGTGTTTATACTAAATCTGGATTTATGTTGGGATTAGGAGAAAAGGATGATGAAGTTCTTACTCTTCTTATGGATTTAAGAAAAAATGATGTAGATATAGTTACTATTGGTCAATATTTATCTCCAGGTCCAAAACATCTTCAGGTTCAAAGATTTGTTACCCCTTCAAAATTTAATTATTTTAAATTATTTGGAGAAAATGAATTAGGGTTTATGCAAGTTGTCAGTTCTCCTTTAACTCGTAGTAGTTATCATGCTGAAGAGATTCAGAAACTCATGAAAAAGTTTCCAAGATAATTAAATTATCTATTGATTAATATTAATCCATTCATTTAATTTCCATTCGACAATATTATTTTTTATCATCGGATCTTTTTTTATAATTTCTAAGGCTTCTTTATACGTTCCAATTTCAAGAATTAGTAACCCACCAGCTCCTGCTTGTTTGAATTCATCCACCAGAAACCCACTTTTGATATTTATTCCTTTTTTCTTTAAATTTTCTATCCATTTGATATGTTCATTGATTATTTTCTTTCTTATATCTTTTTGAATTAAGTATTCTTTTTTTATGAGTTCAGTCTTTATAAAAATAGGCATTCATTAACTTTATATACCAAGCATTTCTTCTTCGCTAGGAGGAACAACTATTTTAAAAATTCCCTTAAAATTAGACCAATTATTGATTATTTTGGATGCTTTTAGACTTTTTGTTTTTTCTTGATATTCACTAAGAATTCCTAATAAAATCTCTTCTTGCTTGAGGTTAGTTATTTTATGGATACTAACTATTTCCTTATTCACTTTATTTTCTAAATCATTATTTTCATCAAGTATATAAGCTATTCCACCAGTCATTCCTGCTCCAATATTTCTTCCTGTTGAACCTAAAATTACTATCTTCCCACCAGTCATATATTCACAACAATGGTCACCCGACCCTTCTGTGACTGCAGTAGCTCCACTATTTCTAACAGCAAATCTTTCTCCGGATTTACCTAAAGCAAATAACTTGCCTCCTGTTGCTCCATAAAGACAGGTATTACCCAATATTACTTGCTCTGAAGATTTCTCATCTACTTTGGGAGGAACAATAGTAAGTACACCTCCATTCATTCCTTTGCAAACATAATCATTAGCTTCTCCAATTAATTGGATATGCATTCCTTTTAATAAAAAAGCCCCAAAACTCTGTCCTGCGTATCCTTTGAAATTGAGATTTAGTTCACCATTAAATCCATTATTTCCATAAAGCTCCGCAATTTCACCTGATATTTTTGCACATACACTTCTGTCAGTGTTATTGATTTCTATTTCTTTAATTAATTTTCCATGATTCTTAATAGAATTCATGAATTCATTATCAGACAAAAATTGATCCTCTAATACATATCCATTAGTATGAGCAGTCTTAGAATGCTTTAACCATGACCTATCTTTATTTTGAGTCCCTTTTTTAATTAGAGAACTAAGATCAATATTTGCAGTTTTTGGAAGTTTAATATCCCTTGCTGTTAGAAATTCCTGATTGCCAATCAATTCCTCCATATTAGATACTCCAATGCTACTCATTATTTGTCTTATCTCTTCAGCAATATATAAGAAAAAGTTCACGACATTTTCAGGTAAACCTTTAAACCTTTTTCTTAATTCTTCTTTTTGAGTAGCTACACCCACAGGACATTTGTTTGTATGACAAACACGCGCCATTATGCAGCCTTCAGCAATCATTGCTACTGAACCAAAGCCAAATTCTTCCGCACCTAAAATAGCTGCGATTACTACATCCCATCCTGTTTTAAGTCCGCCATCAGTTCTTAAAAGTACTCTCTCTCTAAGATTATTTTCCATAAGGGATTTATGGACTTCTGCAACACCTAATTCCCACGGTAAACCAGCATGTTTAATAGAACTTAGAGGGGAAGCCCCAGTACCTCCATCATGCCCGGAAATTTGTATTACATCAGCATTCGCTTTGCTAACTCCAGCAGCGATAGTACCTATCCCAATTTCAGAAACGAGCTTTACACTGACCTTCGCTCTTGGATGAACTTGGTGCAAGTCATGAATTAACTGAGCCAAGTCTTCAATAGAGTAAATATCATGATGTGGGGGTGGAGATATTAAGGCTACTCCAGGTTTGCTGTTTCTTAGCTTTGCAATATATGAATCAACTTTTGGTCCTGGTAATTGGCCACCTTCGCCTGGCTTAGCTCCTTGAGCCATTTTTATTTCCAGTTGCTTCCCACTTCTTAGATATTCTGGAGTAACCCCAAATCTACCAGAGGCTATTTGTTTAATAGCTGAGCAAGCAGTATCCCCATTTTCTAGGCCTTTTATGGATGGTAATATTGCCGATTGAGTATTTTCATCAATATCATTCAATACATTAAAACGAGCAGGATCTTCTCCTCCTTCCCCGCTATTACTTTTCCCACCAATTCTATTCATTGCAACGGCCAAAACTTCATGAGCTTCTCTTGATAATGCTCCTAAACTCATTCCTCCAGTACAAAACCTTTTACATATTGATTCAACACTTTCAACCTCATCTATAGGGATACTTTTTCTTGTCGAGTTAATTGACAGTAAATCTCTTAATGAAGTGACAGGTCTATTTCGAATAAGTGTTTTATAAGTTTCAAAATGATCGTATCCTGGTCCTTGCTTTAGGGCGGAATGTAAAACCTTTGACATTTCAGGATTATTAGAGTGATATTCGCCATTATTTCTAAACTGAACAAATCCTAGAAACTCTAATTTTTTTAAATCTATTTCTGGAAAGGCTTTGGTATGAATTGAGAGTGATTCATTTGCAAGTTCTTTTAGTGTGATCCCTGCAATTCGACTTGTTGTTCCATCGAAAGCTATTTTAATTAAGTCAGAGCCAAGACCTACAGCTTCAAATATTTGAGCACCATGATAACTAGATAAAAGGGAAATCCCTATTTTTGAAAGTATTTTTCTTAATCCATCTTCTAAAGCTTTTTTGATATTTTCCTGAACGTCATCGATTGATAGTGTATTGATTTTCTTAGTAGCAATAAGCTTTTGAGTTTTTGGATGTTGTAACCAATGTCTTCCAGATTCAAGTGTTAACCAAGGGCATACAGCGCTAACTCCATAACCAATTAAACATGCTAGGTGATGCGTGCTCCAACATTGACCAGTTTCAATTATTAGCGAGGCTTTTAATCTTATTTCTTTTTTAAGAAGATAATGATGAATTGCACCTACAGCTAATAAAGGAGGAATAAAACTTTGTTTGGAACTGACTCCTTTGTCAGAAATGATTATTAAAGAGCAGCCTTCTTTTATTGCTTTCTCGCTTACTTTACAAATATCATCTAACTTTGCTTCAAATCCTTTTATTCCTTCCTCAATATCAAATAAACTTGAAATAGTTTTTGATTTAATTTCTGATTCTTTTAATGAAATTAATTCTTGTTCATTAATAATTGGACTTTTTAAATGAATAAAAGGCTTAATATCATTAGATTCGAAGGGAGAGCATCTTTCACCTAAATGCATCTCTAAACTCATTACTAATTTTTCTCTTAAAGGATCTATAGGAGGATTAGTAACTTGTGCAAATCTTTGTTTGAAGTAGTCGTATAAAATATGAGGTTTAGAAGAGAGCACTGCTAATGGTATATCGTCACCCATACAATATGTTGGCTCCTTAGAAAGAGAAGCCATTGAATCAAGAATGAGGTCATTGTCTTCTGAGGAAAAACCATAAGCAGTTTGCTGTTGGAGTAATTCAAAATCTTTTAAATTACAAGTATTGGACCATTCATTATTTTTGAGTTTTACAGTTCTTTTTTGTATCAGTTTTTTATAATTTTTTCTTTTTGCAGCTTCTGCTTTAACTTCCCAATTTCTTAAAATTTTGTTCTGAGAAAGATCTACTGCGAGCATTTGGCCTGGCCCTAAACGTCCTTTTTCTATAACTCTGTTTTCTTCAATATCCACTACCCCTGTCTCTGAACCCATTATCACAAAACCATCATTGGTAATTGAATATCTAGCAGGTCTTAATCCATTCCTATCAAGTGTCGCTCCAACATAGTTTCCATCTGCAAATACTAATAGAGCAGGACCGTCCCAAGCTTCTTGGAGAGTAGCTGAATATTCATAAAAAGCCTTAATATCTTCTCTGCTTTCAAGTTCTGGTTGATCTCGAAATGCTTCTGGAACAAGTTTCAATAAGGAATCAGTTATTGGTTTGCCTGAACGAATGTTAATTTCTAGTGTTGCGTCAAGATTTGATGAATCACTTTTATTCTTATCTACTATTGGCTTAATATCACGAGACAACTCTCCCCAGTAATCATCAATATGCGTTTCTGATGCTTTCGCCCAATTGATATTACCCAAAAGGGTATTAATTTCTCCATTATGACCCAAAAATCTCATTGGCTGAGCAAGAGGCCATTTTGGTAAGGTATTTGTGCTAAATCTTCGATGGTAAACAGAAAAAGAAACTTTAAAATCTTCTTTCTTTAAGTCTTTGTAAAATTCTGATAAAACTTCAGATCTAACCATACCTTTATAAACAACAGTTTTAGAACTAAGTGATGCGAAATAAAATTCGCATTCACCGATAGCATTTTTTGTATTATCTCTTATCCTTTTTTCAATTCTTTTTCTTAGTTGAAATAAGAGCATCTCAATATCTCTACTATCATCTTTTCCTAAGCAGACGATCCATTGGTTTATAAATGGTGCGTTTGCTTTTGCTAAAACTCCTAATGTTTCATTTTTAATAGGTACATGTCTCCAAAATGTTTCTTTAAAATTTAATTTTTTAGCTTCTTCGTCGCATATAAGTTTTGATTCTTTAATTTTTGATGCATTGTTTGGCATGAAAATCATACCTAACCCCTTTTTTTTATAGGTTTGGGTATTCAAATTTAATTCTCTATCTAAAAATGTCCATGGAATTGAACATAAAATCCCTGCTCCATCGCCAGAATCGCTATCTCCTCCACATCCACCCCTATGCTCCATACAATTAAGCCCTTTTAAAGATTGCTTAAGTACCCAATTACTTTCTTTGCCATCAATATTTGCAATGAAGCCCACCCCACAAGCATCTTTCTCTCCAATAATTCCATTCGGAGAGTAACTATCTTGATATGGCTCGTTGCTTCTTTTGATACTTTCTCGCATAGATTATTTAACTATATAAGAAAATTAATTTATTTCTATTATAAAAATGAATATCAAAATACAAAGCAAAAATAATGAAGAATTACTAAACAAATTAGAAACTTTATTTATAAATCAAACAAAATAAAAAAATATTTTAGTTATGTCTCGTAAAAGGTTATGATATTCAAATATATATTTT
>QCTA01000017.1 GCA_003211335.1 Prochlorococcus sp. AG-670-O11
CAAGTATGTTTTTAATACAATAACCTTAAATATTAAGCATTAGCCTAATGTGATAAATTATAAATTAGAGTTATAGTACTTTAAGGACTATGTTTAATGTTTACGTATGTTTCACATTAGATATAGTCCATACCGGTCATTTAAAGGTACTTGAAAAAGCTTCTCAACTGGGGAGTGTTACTATTGGAATACTTTCAGATAAAGCATTAATAGGTCATAGATCTTTACCAATAGTTAATTATGAACAAAGAAAACGTATTGCTTCAGGCTTGAAGGGAGTTGATAGAGTGGTTGAACAAAATGAATGGAGTTATGTTTCAAACTTATTAAAATATAAACCTGATTTCTTTGTAAGAGGAGATGATTGGAAGTTAAATGAACCTGCACTTAGGGAGTCAGTAAAAAAGGCTCTTGACTCTTATGGAGGCAAATTAGTAGAAACAGAGCATGAAATTGATGTATCGAATGCAACAGATCGTTTTTTAAGATCTCAGCAGATGACAAGTAGTTTGAGATTAGCTTCTTTGAGAAGATTAATAGCTGCAAAAAACATTGTTAGGTTAATTGAGGCACATAATCCTATGTCTGCATTAATTGCAGAAACATTATCAATTCGAAAAAATGGGCAAAGATTAGAATTTGATGGTTTTTGGTCTAGTTCCTTAACGGACTCTACCTCAATGGGATTGCCAGATATTGAGGTGCTTGATTTCTCAAGAAGAATTAATAATATAAATTCTATTTTTGATGTAACAACAAAGCCTATGATCTACGATGCAGATACTGGAGGGATTGACGAGCATTTAGCTATCAATATTAATTCCTTACAAAGAATTGGTGTTTCATCGGTAATAATTGAAGATAAAAAAGGTTTAAAAAAGAATTCACTTCTAGGGAATGATGTTACTCAATCTCAGGAAAATATAGATTCTTTTTCGAGAAAAATCAAGACTGCTATATCAGCAAAAGTTGATCCAAACTTTATGGTTATAGCAAGAATTGAGAGTCTTATTTTAGAGGCTGGAATGAATGATGCTTTGAATAGAGCTAAGGCTTACGTATTGGCTGGGGCAGATGGAATTATGATACATATTGACATATAATTATGGTCCAGTTAATTTCTCAGATAAAGAGATTCTAAAAAAATGTAAAATTGCTGGCATTGAATCTATTATTAACTCCCTTCCTAATGGTTTATCTACTTACTGCACGAATAATTTATCAACTTTCAGTGGAGGGCAAAAACAAAGATTTGGTATTGCTCAAGCATTATTAAATCCAAATTTAAGATTATTAATAATTGATGAAACTTTTTCAAATTTAGAGAAAGAACTAGCCAAGAAAATTTTAAAAGAGATAGAAATAAATTTCCCTTATCTAACAGTTATTATGATCACTCATGATGAATCAATAATTCCTAGTAACTATCAAATTGTTGATCTAATGAAAATAAACTAAAAAATTAAATTTATAAGATTTATTTTTAAGTTATGTTATATTAAAAAATTATTTTAATTTAATTCAGGTGATTATAAATTGAGAATATTTTTAAAAAGGATTTTATTTAAATTATTTTTTGGGAAGAGACTTTGGCAAATTACTAAAGCGACTTTGCTTTTGAGACATAGTTCTTTTAGGAAACTTTTTTTCAAAGTCAAGAGAGATGATGTATGTATCGATTTAGGAGCAAATATTGGTTATGCATCATTAATTATGTGGTTAAAAGGTTCTAAGAATATTTATGCTATTGAACCAAATATTGAAGCATTTAAAGTTTTAAAAAAGAATATTGAGGGGATAAAAAATATTTCTGCTTTTAATATTGCAATATCATCAGAGACCAAAAAAGAGAATTTATACCTTCATAAAGATGTAAAAGATAAATCTGATAAAGACAAAATACTAAAACTATCAGAAGCATCTTCATTATTATCAGATAAAACAAATATTGGTAATCAATTTTATGAAGTTCAGGCTAAGAGTCTTATTGATTTATGCGCTGAATTAAGAAAAACGCCAACACTTATAAAGTGCGATATAGAAGGAGGAGAATATTTTATTTATAAACAACTAGTTAAATGTGCAAAGTCTTTTAAAATAAACAAAATATTCGTTGAATGTCATGCAACAAAATATCCACAATATAAAAAGGTCCATAATGACTTTATGAAGTGTATAAAAAAAAATAAGTTAGAAAAAGTTATAGATACTTCTTGGCACTAATTAATTATTAATATTTTTAAATATAAATAAATTAAAAAATTTTTTTTACTACTTTAAATCTTCAATAAATTTATTTATTATTACTGACTCTAAAGCACAAGAACTTATTTTGCTATACCCTTTTTCTTTAGGGTGGCCATCTAGTTTATAAAAATCAGAATAAGAAAGTTGGCAATTTCTAAGATCTGCAATTAATATTTCTTCTTTAATATTTTTAATGAAATATTTTAAGTCCTTATTAATTTTAGAACTTGCAAATTCATCAACACCAATTTTTAGGGATGCTTTTGTAGGAAGAATAATAAGTAGAAAATTATCTTTTCCATATTCTTTTATAGATTTATTAATGTAATTAATAGAGTTTTCAATATTTATGTTATTGGAAGAATTTCTTGATTCAAATTTTTTGAAATATTTATATGCTACAAATTTAGCTTTTATTATTTTAAATTTAATAGAATCCTGAAACCTTACTAACATAGGAACCAAACCACTTTTTACTTTCTGATTTGCAATTGATAAGATATCATCATTTGATAAGTAATTATCTATGTGCCAAAATTCAAATTTATTTTTGGATAAATTCCCAATACTATAAGATTTTTTTGTATCTTTAAAAGTTTCAAAGTGTTCATTATTAATACCTTTTGGGATAATTGCTAGTATTGCAATTTTTGAATTTAATTCTTTTTTCGCATAAGTTAGTGATTTTGACATCCCCTCAATACTATAACTAGGGATAGCTGTGTTAATTGAATCTAACCCATAATTACAAAGTTTCTTTTCTAAACTTTCTGTCCATGAGAAATTAGAACCTGTACCTTGAGTGAAAGAATCGCCAGTTATAACAACACTATAAATATTATCTTTTTGTTTAGTTCGATTTCTTAAATTACATGAAAATGTATTTCTAAATCCAAGAGCATCAGTATTGAAACTATAATCAAATTCAATCCCACCTCCATAAACACCAATATGTCTATATCTTTTTAAAGAACCAAATTTGATAATACTATTTTGATGATCACTAAAAATACCCTCTTTACTTATTAAATGAACTTTTGATTGTTTTTTGGGTAAATATAAAGACTTTAATATTAAATCTGTGATAAAAAAACTAACTCCTATTGATAAAAATAAAAGTATAAATTTTATTAAATTCTTTTTCATTAAAAGATAGAATAAATTAAAGGTGCTGTAATAGATCTTTTATAAAGACTATCAAAGTTCCAGTAAATAAGGAAAAAGTATAAAATCATTTTGATATTGATAGCAACATTAAGTGGATACATGCAGATATGAAAAACGTATCCCCATAAAAAACTCTTAATAAATATAATTAAAGGGTTAGTGCCAGTAAGGCAAAATGGCTGAGTGAAGTAATCAGATCAGAATCAACAAATCATATATAAGTAAAACTATTAATATAAAAATCTTTTAGTATATTTATTATTTGTAATTAAAAATTATCTGGTTGCAGAATTTTTAATAAAATATCCTCCAATTTATTTTTTTAAATATTTATCTCAGATTACTTGGAAATTAGTTTTGCTAAAATTATTTTTTCCTGAGAATTAATTAAACCTAATTTTAAAAGGTTTCATAAATAAAAATCAATATATAAATTAATTATCTTCTTAAAATACTTTTTATCTTTGAGGCTAATTTTTTATTTGTTTTATTTATTATTATTGTTTTTAGTTTACGCATTTTTAATAAGAGTTTATCTTGTATATTTCTGTGATTTTCATAATATATAAAATATTTCTTTAATTCCTCTTCAGCTTTTACACCTCCATTATCACTATATTTAGCTACAGTTCGTGTAAAATCTGGATCGTATAAACCATTGCCTTTAATAATTTGTGTTTTCATGAAATTCCCAATGAGTAAATCATCAAAAGTTTCTTTTCTGATTGATTTCATTAAAGAACTAAGTGGTACTTTGAATTTTAATCTTGCTTTTCCCATAGTAGATTTAAGCATTTCATGCTCGACACCACCAACTTCTAATATTATTGATTTATAGTTTTTAAAAAGACTCTTTATTGCAGAAAAATAGTCTATACATTCATAAAGTTGTTTTTTGTTTAGTAATGCACTCCAGTCATCTCCAAAATTAGATTCATGAATTGGATTAATAATATCTAATTTCTCAGGATTTATATTACTTGGGAAGAACCTTCCTTCTTTCAGTTCAATTTTTTGAAAAGCAGGAAGTAATTTCCTCTTATTGTCTTCAGTAAAACCTTCAGACATATATTCCACAGGTGTTACATAATTATTAGCCCAGAATGAATCTCTTCTTTGATATTGATGATGGCAACTAAAAGGAATTGCTATATTGCAATTAAATCTTTTCATGCCAGATTTAATATACTTACCGACAGGTAATTTCTTTGCTGCTCCAGGAATAATTCTGTTTCCTTCTTTATCAAATAAATTAATCATATTTGCGTCACCCCAGCAATGCAAATTTAAATAAAAAGAATTTTTATATTTTTTTGATAAAGAAGCTACTTCTTTTTCAAAACCATAACCTTCAGTATCATTAAGGTTTAAAATTAGAGACTTTTTATCTCTGTTATCCCTTAATTCAATTAATAATGCAGAATCTTGCAATTCATTATTGAATATCATTACTCTGGTAAATTCACCAATATCAACCCATTTCTTTGATGGTAAAGAGATTACATTAAAACCAATCCTTCTTAAATCATTTTCAACTCTAGATCCGTAGTGTTGAGCCAATAAAATTGTCGATTTTTTGCAATGCCTTAAAGAAGCTAAGTTTAAATGATCTGGATGAAAATGAGATATAAAAATATATTTTGAATTCTCACACTTTATCCTTTGTTCTTCAGGGAATTTATGTGAAAGCCTCCAAGAACCATAATATGCAGGGTCTTCATCAAACCAAGGATCAGTACATAAAATTGTCCTCTTGTTTTCTGAAACTATTAAAGTGGCATTTCCAATAGTTTCAAAATTCACTCCCATCAAATAAAAATACTCTAGATTAAATATAACAAAGCTCTTAAAAAATTTCTTTAGATGTTAGTAAACCTTCGCCAACTATTAACGCAATGATGATTTCTTATGGCTGCGTTTATAAGAGATCAAGTAAACCAGTTATGAAAGGTTCAAGAGTTGAAACTATAGAATCAGCTAGAGAAGAATATAAGAAATTATTAGAGGAAGGTTGGAAAAAAACTTCTATCTACAATAATTATTTTTAATTAAAAAATTGATCTAGCTCTATTAGCCCTGCGAACAGCTTTTCTTAAAATATTCCTTTTTATTGATAAATCAGAAATGCAATTTATTATTAATAAAGAGAATTAATACTACTTTGAAAAGTTATATTTTGGGATTATCTTGTTTTTATCATGACAGCGCAGTTGCATTGTTAAAAGATGGAAATGTTCTTTTTGCAGCTCAAGAAGAACGCTTTTCAAGGAAAAAACACGATTCTAGATTCCCTGTTAATACAATTAAATATATTTTGAAAACTTATAAAATTGATTTGAGAGATATAGAAAATATTATTTATTATGAAAAACCATTATTAACATTTGAAAGATTATTAGAAACATATATTGCATCATCACCAAGAGGAATAAGATCTTTTATTGCAGCAATGCAAGTATGGTTAAAAGAAAAATTATTTTTAAAATCACAAATCAAAAAACAATTTGAATTAATACAAAAAGAGATATTCCCTAACAATAAACCTTTTGTACCTAATTTACTTTTTGCGGAACATCATCAATCCCATGCCGCAGCGGCTTTTTATCCTAGCCCATTTGATGATGCAGTCATTCTTTGCATGGATGGAGTTGGAGAATGGGCTACAACATCCACTTGGATAGGTAACAGTAATAATATTAAACCTCTATGGGAAATAAATTTCCCTCATTCTCTTGGACTTTTATACTCAGCATTTACTTACTACTGCGGATTTAAAGTTAATTCAGGTGAATATAAACTAATGGGTTTGGCTCCATATGGTTCACCAAAATATGTTCAAAAAATAAAAGAAAATCTTATTGATATTAAGGAGGATGGGACATTTAGATTAGATATTAACTACTTTAAGTTTCACCGTGGATTTCGGATGACAAGTAATAAGTTTAATAAATTATTTGGAATGAAGCCAAGAAATCCTGAGACAGAATTAACCCAATTTCATATGGATTTAGCGGCATCAATCCAAAGTGTTACAGAAGAAATCGTTATAAAGCTTGCTAAATCTTTACGTAAAGAGACAGGCCAAAATAATTTATGTATTTCTGGAGGTGTAGCCCTTAATTGTGTAGCAAATGGAAAATTACTTGAAGAAAAAATTTTTGAAAATATTTGGATTCAACCTGCAAGCGGAGATGCAGGCTCTGCTTTGGGTTCTTCTCTTATCGCTTGGCATGAATATCATAATCAGCCAAGGAAGGGTCAACCAGAAGATTCAATGCATGGTACTTATTTAGGATGCAGTTTTTCAAATTCAGAAATCATTAATTATTTGGAAAGAATAAATGTACCTTTTCATAGTATGAATGATAAAAAACTTTTTGAGAAGCTAGCAGAATTGCTTGATAGTGGTAATGTAATTGGCTGGTTTAATGGTGCTATGGAATTTGGACCAAGGGCTTTGGGGGCAAGATCTATTATTGGCGATCCAAGAAACAAAGAAATGCAAAGTGTAATGAATTTAAAAATAAAATATAGAGAAAGTTTCAGGCCTTTTGCTCCTTCAGTTCTTGAAGAGGATCTTAATAATCTTTTTGAAATTAATACGTTAAGTCCCTATATGCTCTTCGTTGCAAAAGTAAAAAAGGAGCTTTGTAGAAAGATGACCAAAGAGGAAAAAGATCTTTTTGGTATTGAAAAATTAAACATCCAAAGATCTACAATGCCAGCAATTACACATGTAGATTATTCTGCAAGAATCCAAACAGTAAATATAAAGACAAATCCCCGTTATTATGAATTAATAAATCAATTCAAAAAAAGAACCGGTTGCCCTGCCATAGTTAACACTTCTTTCAATGTAAGGGGAGAACCGATAGTATGTACTCCTGAAGATGCATATAGATGTTTTATGAGAACGGAAATGGATGTTCTTGTTTTAGAGAATCAAATATTATTTAAAAATGAGCAGTCTAAAATAGAAGAAGATAAAAATTGGAGAGAAGAGTTTGAATTGGATTAAAATGCAAAAAAAGTTACCAAAAAAAATACTAAGGGAGTTTGGACTATTAATTGGTTTTGGAATTCCATTTTTAATTGGTTGGTTAATACCTTTTGTTAGTGGACATGGGTTTAGATTTTGGAGTCTTTTTATAGGGTTACCTTTAATAATCTTTGGAGTTTTTTCTCCATCATTACTTTTCTATCCTTATAAAGCATGGATGGCTCTAGGTAAATATCTTGGTTGGATAAATAGTCATATTATTTTAGGACTAGTTTTTGTAATTGTTCTTCAGCCAATTGCTATTATTATGAAACTTCTTGGATATGACCCCCTAAAGAAGATTAACAAAGATTTGATTTCTTATAGAGAAAATAAGAAATCTTCTATAATTGATTTGAAGAGAATTTTTTAAATATGGAAGCTTTTCTAGATCTTGTAAAAGATATTTGGGACTTTTTAAAAATCAGGAAAAAATATTGGCTAGCTCCTTTGATAATTACAATTGTTTGTATGGGTGCTCTTATAGTTTTTACTCAAGGTTCAGTAGTGGCTCCTTTTATTTATTCAATTTTTTAGAGTTGTGTTTCGATATTAAGTGCGCAAAGAACCCATATTTACTTTTAATTGTTCTTTATGGTTAGTATCTGATAATTAGTAATTATCGTACTTGATATATATGGAGCCAAGGGGATTTGAACCCCTGACCCCCTGCATGCCATGCAGGTGCTCTACCAACTGAGCTATGGCCCCATATCTTAAAACAACAGTTATTTCAATCAATCTGAAAATTTCTTTCATAACCATCGTAATTTCTATGGTACTTTATAGCAACTTAATAATCAATTCTGCACATTACATTAAAGCTTAAAATGTTTAGTTACTGTAATCCTTTCAGTAAAAAACTTATATCCTCCACACCCTAATAAAAGATAGGCGGAAAAGGATATGTGGTATTAAAGGTAGATGTTAAATAAGAGTTTGAAACCAAGAAAAATTAAGCCTAAGCAACCCTCAATCAACTACAAAAGAATTTTATTGATAAGCGAGAATTAATTTGAGCTTATCAAAAGATGAATTTTTATTAAAGAAAAAATAAGAGATTAAAAGCTATAATTAATAAAATTTAAATTCTCAAAAATTGAAGATTTGCTACATTATCTCGAGCTTATCAGAACTATCTTCATCAAATATGTTCGAACTAACAGCACGCAGATTGAAGGATAACTATGGCATTTCAGTCGACTTTTTATTAATAGGTTCAACAAACACAAATTTTGAAAAAAGTTTATTATCTTTAGGTTTCAATGTAGAAAGTATATTTTGTAGAAATAAGAGCGATTGGCCAAAAGCGTTAATTAGTACAATATTGTATCTAAGAAGAAATAAGATAAAAATTATTCATTGCCATCTATTAACCGCCAATATTATAGGACTAAGTGCAGGATTGTTATCCTTTGTTCCATATAGGATTTATACTAGACATCATGCTATGGAACATCATAGAAGACATAGAAAAAGTTTAATATTTGATTATTTATCTAATATTTTTAGTACGCATATAATAAGTACATCGGATATAGTTACTAATATTTTAAATAGGATTGAAAATGTTAATAGATCAAAAATTCAACAGATTCCCCCAGTCTTTGAGTTAAATCAATACTGTCAGGATAATTTTGATAATAAAAAAAAAATAACCTCAAAATATAAAATTAGTAAAGATGATTTCGTAGTAGGAATTTGTTCAAGGTGTGATCCTTATAAAGGTGTTGGATATATAATTGATGCACTAGGTACACTTACAAGTAAGTATAAAAATATAAAAATTTTATTCTTTGGAGCAAAAGGAATTGAGTTTGATAACCTAAATAAATTCGCTAAGAATAAACTACCTTTTAATTCTTATGAGTTTATAAAATTTGAAAAAAATATGGTTGGAGCATATTCAATTATGGATATATTTGTACATGTTCCAATTACATCTGACGAAGAGGCATTTGGTTTAGTTTATGTTGAAGCAATGGCTTCTGCAAAAGCTTGTATATTCACGATATCTGGAATTTCTAGAAAACTATTAAAGCATAACAAAAATGCTTTAATAGTTGGATACAAAAATAAATCCGATATATTATCTGCATTGGAAAGACTCTATCAAGATAAGGATTTAAGAAAAAGAATTGGAATCCAAGCACAAAAAGATGTCCTTAAAGCTTTTCCAGAAAATGAAGTCTATGAAAAACTGTCTGGTTTTTATAAAAATCTAATTAAAAACAAATAACTTTTAATCTTCTTCATATTAAATAATTTAGTTATGAATTGAATTTCAAATATTTTTAAATTAAACTTTTCTCCACACTGCAAGTAACTTTCCTTGAAAAAAAACTTTATCTAAATCTAATTCAATTGGTTCATAAGCTGGATTTGCTGCTTCTAAAAATATTTTTCCTTTTTTTCTAAAAAAATACTTTAAGGTTGTACCCAGACCAGGTACCATCGCACTGACAATTGTCCCATTCTTTAGAGAGTATGAATCCACAATAGGTTCCATTAAAACCATATCCCCATCAGCAATGCATGCCTCTATCATTGAATCCCCATTTACTGTCAGAGCAAAAACATCTTTCTTTTTTAAAACATCAGAAATATCTAAATTCTCTTGAACATCTGAATAAGTTTCAATTAAACCTCCAGCTGCTACTGAACCCATAATAGGAACTCCTTCTATGATTTCATCAACTATTTGCATTGTTCTTGCTTTACCTTCTTGCCATGAGATGTATCCCTTTTCTTGCAAATGCTTTAAACGACTTTGAATTGGAGCAGGAGATTTTAGTCCCATAGCTTGCATCATCTGCCTAATTGATGGGCTATGTTGAAAGGTTTTCATATAATCTTTTATCCATCTATAAAGCTCATTTTGAGCATGTGTAAGATTATCTTCTGAAGAAGTTTCCATAAAACAAATGTACTCTAATACATTTGTACCCTTTTATTAAAAAGTTTGCAAGTATTCCTATTGGAGAAGGCAAGATAAAAGTGCTTGTTGAACATGCAATCTATTTTCAGCTTGATCAAAAATTCTATTTTTCTTACTTTCAAATACTTCATCAGATATCTCTTTAGATCTATACGCAGGAAGGCAATGAAGAATAATTGCATCTTTGTCAGCCTTGCCTACTAAATCACTATCAATAGTAAATGCATTAAAAATTTTATCTTTCTCTTCCTTTTGATTTTCTTCACCCATGGATGACCAAACATCTGTATAAAGAACATTTGCTCCTAAAACAGCAATATTGGGATCATTAGTGATTTTCAATAAATTCTTATTTTTATATATTTCATATGCTTTTTCGATCACTAAAGAGTTAGGTTCATAACCTTTAGGACATGCAATTCTAACTTCTACTCCCAATAATGCTCCGCATAATATAAGAGAATTTGCGACGTTATTACCATCACCCACAAATGTCAAAACTACATCTTTAAAATCAAGAAATTCCTCATGAATTGTTAAATAATCAGCTAATGCTTGGCATGGATGTTCTAAATCTGTAAGAGCATTAATGACCGGTATCGTAGAATACTTTGCATATTCTTCTAAATCTGAATGATTAAAAGTTCTAATTGCAATCACATCGCAATATCTGCTTAATACTCTTGCTGTATCCTTAATTGGCTCTCCTCTACCTATTTGTGATGTAGTGGGATTTAGGTCAATGGTAGTTCCACCCAACCTTGACATCGCGACTTGAAAACTAACTCTTGTACGCGTAGAAGATTTATCAAATATTAGTCCTAGAACTTTATTATTAAGATCAATATTTAATTTTTTATTTTTAAAATTCTTTGAAAGCTCTAAAATATGAATAACCTCATCAGTTGAGATATCCAAGCTTGATAAAAAATTATTCTTAGCAAGCCTAACTGGTTTTATCATAAATATTTCAAGTAAAGTTTAAAAACAACTATGCAGGCATTTTAGTTTCCGCAAGCAGGTTTTTGAGATCTTCACCTTCAATAACTTCTTCCTGAAGTATTTTTTGTGAAATCGACTCGAGTAAGGGTAAGTTATTTCTTAAAATATTTAATGCAGTTTCATGAGCATCATCGACTAAGTCTCTTACTTCTTTATCAATAGCTTGGGCGGTAGCATCACTCACAGATCTTCTTGGATTATTGCCACCACCAAGGAACTGTCCGCCACCTTGTTTATCATACGCGAGTGGGCCAAGAATATCACTCATTCCGAATGTACCTACCATTTGTTCAGCAATATCAGTTGCTCTTTGGAGATCATTGGAAGCACCTGTAGTAATCTTTCCGAAAACTACTTCTTCAGCAGACCTACCTCCTAAAAGGGTTGCTATTTGACCTTTTAATTCGTCCTTGGAATTAAGAAATCTCTCTTCAGTAGGGAGTTGAAGTGTGTATCCTAATGCACTCATACCTCTAGGTACAATTGAAATCTTTGCGACTTTTGATCCTCCTGGCATTAGATGCCCAACAATCGCATGGCCAACTTCATGGTAAGCGACAACTTTCTTCTCATCATCCTGAAGAACTCTACTTTTTTTCTCTAAACCAGCTACTACTCTCTCAATAGCTTCACTCAAATCTTGTTGCTCAACACTTTTTCTTTTAGCTCTTGCGGCTAACAAAGCAGCCTCATTAACCATGTTTGCCAAATCTGCTCCCGCGAAACCACTTGTAGCTTGAGCAATTGAGTCTAAATCAATTGATTCTGCCAATTTTACTTTTTTGGTATAAATTTCTAGAATTGTTTTTCTCCCAGACAAGTCTGGTCTATCAACTAAAACTTGTCTGTCAAATCTACCTGGTCTTAACAATGCTGCATCAAGAACTTCCGGCTGGTTAGTTGCCGCTAAAACTATTACAGGTTTATCTGCTGAGGCAAACCCATCCATTTCTGTAAGTAGTTGGTTTAATGTTTGCTCTCTTTCATCGTTCCCCCCGACAACACCCATTGATCCAGAGCGACTCTTTCCAATTGCATCTAATTCATCTATGAAAATAATGCAAGGAGCTTTCTTCTTGGCTTGTTCAAACAAATCTCTGACTCTTGCTGCACCAGCCCCTACAAAAAGCTCAACAAATTCAGAACCTGAAATGATAAAAAAGGGAACTTCTGCTTCTCCTGCAACCGCTTTTGAGAGTAGAGTCTTTCCTGTCCCAGGAGGTCCTACCAAAAGAACACCTTTAGGAATTCTTGCACCAATGTCTGTGTATCTTTCTGGTTTTTTTAAAAAATCAACAATTTCAGTTAATTCATCCTTGGCTTCATCAACACCAGCAACATCATCAAAAGTTACTTTTGATTCATCATCAGGAACATAAACTTTAGCCTTACTTTTAGTAAAACTTAATGCGCCTTGGGCTCCACCGCCTCCCATACTCCTTCTGGCAAAAAACTGCAATACTAAAATAAAAATCAAAGGTGGTACCACCCAACTCAAAACAGTTGAAAAGAAATTTGGTTTTTTCGGAGGAGCAGCGGCAAACTCTACCCCTTTACTTTCTAATCTTTGTGGTAAATCCATATCAAAAATTGGAGTGGTAGCAAGTACTGAAGGAGCTCCTTCCTCTGCTCCATTTAATTCGTACCTAATTTGTTCTTGGGTAATATAAGCTCTTTTAACTTCACCATCATTAACCTGATCGATAAATAAAGAGTAAGGAACTCTAGGTATTTGCATATTTTGATTAGGAAATAGGCTGCTAAATAAAAGTAGCGCTCCAACTCCAATTAATATAATGTTTACTATTCCAAATCTTCTATTAGGTTGATTATCGTCTTGTCTTATTGGCATGATTAATATTGATTGTGGATATATTATAAACTAAACGAATGAGTTCCGGACCTGTATAACTTTTTTTGGGTAAGAACCGAACGATAAATTACTTATATAATATTTCGATAAAAATATTTATAGCTTAAGTAATAGCACTCTTTAGACAAATATCATTCCCAATAAAATTAATATCAGAAGTTTTCAAATTAAAAACTTGATTCATATCTGTAAATTCAAAATCAGAGAAGGGATTCATACACTTTTCCCCTCCCAATATCTTTGGAGAAATAAAAGTAATTAACTCTTGTATACATCCAGCTTTAATAGCCGCTGTAGCCAATATAGGGCCACATTCCCAGAAAACATTATTACAACCTTTTTGGGCTAGTAAATTGGAAAGTAATAAAGGATTATCAGAGGATAATTCTTCAACTTCTACTCCTTCTGGTATTCTCTTAAGAAATTTTTTATTTGCACTGGAGGAGTCATAAACGACTAGAGTCCTAGCCAATTTATAGTCCCACAAACGGGATTTCTCTGGTAGATCTAAAGTTTTTGTGAACACTACTCTTAGAGGCTCAGGTTTTTTTATACCTCGAGAAGTTAGAAGAGGATCATCTTTTCTTAATGTATTACCACCAATAACTATTGCGTCAAAGCCTGCTCTATAAGAATGAACTAATGATCTTGAATCTTTGTTTGTAATCCACTTACTTTTACCATTTTTCAGACCAACCCTTCCATCAATACTCATAGCCCATTTCAGAACACCAAAAGCATTATCTGTAATATTTCTATGAATAAAGTACTTATTTAATTCTAGAGATTCTTTCTCACATAATCCTTGATGAACTTTAATCCCAGCATCTCTAAGAAATTTAATACTTTTGCCTGAGACTCTTTTATCGGGATCTGAAATAGAAACAAATACTTTTTTAATTCCATGAGAGATTATTTTATCTACACATGGAGGAGTTCTACCATGATGACAACATGGCTCCAGATTTACATATATTGTCCCACCTCTTGCATCTTTTTTTAGGTTGTTGAACGCCATTGCCTCTGCATGAGGCATTCCTGATTTGCAATGAAAACCTTCTGAGATAAGATTTCCATTTTTATCTAAGATTACTGCTCCAACCATTGGATTAGGACTTGTTCTTCCTTTACCTAAAGAAGCCAATAAAATAGCCCTTTTCATCCATTTAATATCAATAATATTACTATCAATCATCTCTCAATAAATTCTCAATTTAATGATCTCCATTCTCTAACTACGAAAGGGGGGACCGGTAACTCTGAAAAGACACCAGATAAAGATAATCTTAATGGTCTATTTTTATCAATATTATTTATAAGTTTATCTAGATCGAATTCTGCAGCAGCTTGTCTTCCATCGTTTGCTAATTCAACATTTAACAATGTTTTGTCACTTAAAAACCACTGTTTCCTTCCAGAATCCACTTGTAAACTTGTTGGATGATCAATCCTAAGATTACCAGGATATCCAATCACCCTTAAGATTAATTTATCTTCAAAAAGTGGCGATTTATAAGCAACTAATTGCCACGTTTCAAAATCTAAATCTCGAAGAAACTCGCTG
Organism: Prochlorococcus sp. AG-670-O11; assembly: GCA_003211335.1. The sequence continues at coordinate 14,831 of QCTA01000017.1, forward strand.
CTAGCATTAATTAAAATTCCATTGATTTCTGTTTCAGCTATTTCTGCATAAACATTTAATGGGTTAAAAACCAATGAAATTAGTATTACAAGAGGAAAGAATGCTTTGAAAAAAAATTTTTTATTTAATTTTGTAATTTTCTTCATTTTCAGAATCCATTAGGGCGTCAAGTGTAACAGCTGTTCTAACAAGAGATTGATATTTTCTTATTATTTTACGATTTTTTTCTATAACACGGGATAAATTCGCATTATCCTTCTCCGAATAACTCGATGATAAACCACTAGAGTCTTCTTCTATTAACTCAAAATTACTTTCTTTATTAATTAGAGTTAATAATAATTCGTGTAATCGCTTTCTCCTGACGGACAAATAATTTATTATTAATACTGGATCAATAATAGAGTAATTTAATTAAACATACAATGCAAATCATGTGATTACTCTTAAAAATTTATGACTGAGATAAAAAGGAAAATACACGTGATAGGAATTAATTCTTTTGAATTTCAAGAATTACCTATGAAGTTACAAAATTTATTTTTAAAAACAGTTAATATTGCTATTCCAGATTCTTATTTTAAAAATATCCAATTATGGACTGAAAAAAATGCAAAACAAAAAAAAATATTATTTGCTAGTAAAAGTGATATAAAACTGATTAATTGGCTTAAATCAAGAAAAAACGATGTAATTTTATTCTCTAGAGGTGATCCCCTTTGGTTTGGTATTGGAAGGATACTTCTCGAAAATTTTTCAAAAGAAGAATTATGTTTCTACCCATCAAATACTTGTGTTCAAATAGCCTTTAGTAAACTAAAAATACCTTGGCAAGAGGCTAATTATGTAAGTATTCATGGTAGAGACTCAGATAAATTAACCGATACTTTAAATTCAAAACCTTCAACATTAGTAGTACTTACAGATAAAAAAAATAAAGGTTTGGAAATAATTCAAAACAATCTTCTAGAGTTAAATCTGAACGATTATTATGAATTTTGGCTTTGTGAAGATTTAGGCCTTTTAAATGAAAAGATAACAAAATTAAATACAAAGGATAAATTACCCTCTGATATTTCAGAACTAAATATTGCTGTTCTTTTAAGAAAAGAACAGCCTGAAAAAGAAAATGAAATCCCGCTCTTTGGATTAAAAGACAATACCTTTAAAACTTTTGAAGATAGACCAAATTTATTAACTAAGAGGGAAATTAGAATACAAATATTAGCTGATTTAGAATTACCTGAGAATGGAATAATTTGGGATATTGGTGCAGGTTGTGGCTCTATAGGTTTAGAAGCATTGAAATTAAGACCTAATTTAAATTTAATAAGTATTGATAAAAGAATTGGATCTAAACAATTAATCGCAGAAAATGCAAAAAGATTAGCAGTTACTCCTATGGATATTCTTGAAAAGGATATAAATAGTCTATTGAATTCTAATAATATTAATTCTCTAAGAAATGCCAACAGAGTGATAATCGGTGGCTGTGATAAAGATACTAAGCTTAGAATTATTAGTAAATTAACCAAAAATATAAATCCTGGAGTTAT
>QCTA01000018.1 GCA_003211335.1 Prochlorococcus sp. AG-670-O11
TAATACTTGCATTACTACTGCAATTGGCAAAGATAAAACTAATCCTAAAGGACCAAAGATAAAAGTAAATCCAAATTGAGATATTAATGTTAATCCAGGTAGTAAATTTGTTTTTTTCTTCAAAATTGAAGGCATTATTATATAACTTTCTATATTTTGAATTACAATGTAAGCACCTAAAACAGCCACTGGTTTCCAGAAGTTATCTAATAGTGCAATTGAGATTGGAAAAATAGCACTTAAGACTGGTCCGATGTTAGGAATAACATTTAAAATCATGGCGATAATTGCATTTGATACCACATACTTAACATCTAAAACTGATAAAACTATTAAAGATAATAAACCTACTGATAATGAACTTATAACTATAGAAAATGTCCAATTTGTTAATGCAATATTACACTTGTCTAATATAATCCTGAATTTATTTCTATAAACTTTTGGAACTATAAGTAGAACGCCTTCTTTATAAGCTTTTGGTTCAATTGATATCATAAAACTTACAACTAGTACAAAGATTATTCTTATTAACCCAGAACCTAGGTTCCCCGCTAAATTAATTATATTAATAAAACTTTCTTGAATTGCTTTGGCAATAGTAGCTCCATCAGGAATTGGAACTACATCATTAATAACATTGAATATGTTTATTACATTCTCAGACTTTTCACCATAAATTAAATCGCTTAATTTATTTAGGTTAGAGTTGATCAATATATTAATTCTTGATAACCCGTTGGGAATATCTATTAATATTTCATTAAATTCTCTTATAAAAGGAGGTAATACTAGAATAGAAATAGTAAATATAATAAATGATATTCCTACGAAGACAATCAATAATGAAAAGAATCTTGGTAATTTTAAAATGGCTTGTATTTGATTACATAAATTACTAATTACATTTGATATTACTAATGAACAAATTATTAAAAGGATGAAATCCCTCAAAGTCCATACGAATAAAATGCTTATTATTACTACAGAAAATTTAAAATAGAAAGAACGATTCAATCTTAATAATCTACTTACTTCTTTTCAGAATATCCTAATCCATTTGATTTGGCATAACTATTTGCAAATCTCATGAATCTATCAAAATCAGATTTTGTTTTCCAAATATAAATGCCCTCTAAAAACATTGGTTCACCATCAACAAATCTTACTTTAACTTCTCGGGTTAAAATTTCTCCTTCAGCATCAATCATTCTCATCCCTGTGATCTCACCATCTGCAATTGATGATAATGCTTGAGGGTTTTCAAATGTAAATATTGCTTGTCCAGTAGTACCATCATTACCTCTCGTTAATCTAATTTCTGGAACAACTGGCTCATCAGTGCCTTCATAAAATTGAATTTTTGCTAAATTATTTGCTGCCATAATTATTCAGAATATAATTTTCTATTTTAGATAAAAAAAGCTAATTTCGTTAAAATTAATTATTTGATAAATTTTTAATTAATTGCAAAGTTGTTTTATCGTCAATTATATCTGTCATATTTAATATTTTAATATTCTCTTTCCCAATTTTTTCATGATCGTAGCATTTATCATAGTACTCTAAAACTGATTTACAAACCGATTCCCAATCTTTATTTTTTACTGAATCTATAGCAATCTTTGTTCTTTGTGGTCCTAGTCTTTTCTTTATTCTTAGTATAGCTTCTATAAGATCTTCCTCTTCAAAAATACTATATGTTTTTATTAACTCTTCCAGACGATTTGATTCACTTTTTTTGATTTCAATTCTTTCTGCTGTTTTCATTTGATAGAAAAATTCATGAGGAATTTTACATTTTCCAATATTTGAGCTTTCAGCTTCTACGAATATTTTTTTATATTTAATAAAGCCTTTTAATTCTTCTGCTATCATATTTTCAAATTGTTCATTTGAAGGTTGTTCTCCCATACCTAATCCTCCAAAAGTACTTCCTCTATGGCAAGCTAAACCTTCTAAATCAATAATCTGATAATTGTTTTTATCAAGTAATTTAAGTAATTTTGTTTTGCCTGTACCAGTTTTACCTCCAATAACAACTATATTCCATTTCTGATTAAATCTTTCTAAAGTCCATTTTCTATAGCTTTTATAACCATCCTTTAATCGAACGCTTCTTTGATTGTATTTTTCCAATAGCCAAGATATACTTTGAGATCTCATTCCCCCTCTAGCACAGTAAATTTTTAAAGTAGGTTCTTCTAATATTGAATAATGATTTTTTGTTTTATAGGTGTTTATGGCTTCAAATAGATTATTTATTATATTTTCAATTTTATCGGAAATAAATTCCAAACCTTTAAGGACTGCTTTTTCCCTTCCATATTTCTTATATACAGTTCCTACTATTGATCTCTCTTCATTATCAAATAATGGAATATTTATAGAATTAGGCATATTTCCTTTATAATATTCATCTGGACTCCTAACATCGATAAGAGGTCCGTTGAACTTCCTGAATTTCTCTAGTTCTTCTCTTTTGGAGTACATGGATAGTTTTTAAAAATTAGATGTATTTATTAGAAATGAAAAACAAAGTTCAAGATGATAATTATAAGAGTACACTAGATTTACTAAAAAAATTTGTTGAATCTAATCAACGGAAAAGAATAAATTTGTTATCTGATATTGAATCTGAAGTCGATAATTTATTTGAGATTGGGAATAGAATATTTGATTATTTTGATCCAGATGGTGATGATTGGGCTGGAGGTTGGTTATTGCAAGTATTAAAAAAACATAAACCACTTTTTTTTAAAGATGAAAAATATAACAATTGGTTTAATACTTCTTCAGATAAAAATATTAATTACGAAGAACTGCAGTTGAGGTTATTAGAACAAAATTTTGAGGAGGCTGATAGATTAACAAGTTCATATTTAAGAAAACTTGCAGGACAGCTTGCTGAAAATCGTGGTTATGTCTTTTATAGCGAGGTTAATAACATGTCAGGCACTGATCTTCAAACAATAGATAGATTGTGGGGTATTTATTCGAATGGTAGATTTGGTTTCTCAATACAAGCAAAGATTCTAAAGTCAGTAGAAAAAAAATATGAAATGTTGTGGCCAAAGATAGGATGGAAAAAAGATGGCTATTGGACAAGATATCCTAGTTCTTTTAGTTGGTCATTAGATGCTCCTGAAGGACACATGCCATTAATCAATCAACTTAGAGGTGTCAGACTTATGGATTCTATTCTCAGACATCCTGCCATTTCATTGAGGCATAATAATATTCTTTGATTAAGAGCTCTTTAATAAGTTAAAGTATTAATAATACTAATATAAAGTTATGTCCTTTTTTCGGGGCAAAATTCTTTTAAATTTTATTATAGATTTACTAAATAGACCAACAATCAACTGGTCTAATTTTGAATTAAATTCTTCCTTACAATTAAATGACTTTGTTGATTTATTGTTAGAACCCTTAAATACTTCTCAATACAGCTATAACATAAAACTAGGTTTACATGAAGCACTAATAAATGCGGTTACTCATGGCAATAAACTAGATCCTAACAAATCAGTTAGAGTTAGAAGAATCATTACTCCTAACTGGTGTGTATGGCAGATTCAAGATCAAGGAAATGGTTTAGAAATAAAAAAAAGATTATATAAATTACCTGAAAAACTTACTTCATTAAATGGACGGGGTCTCTATATAATAAATGAGTGTTTTGACGATATTAGATGGAGTAATAAGGGCAATCGGCTTCAATTAGCCTTAAAAAGATGAATGTTTACTTGGGCATGGCTTGTCCAAATTAATTTCTTTTAACCATTTTATACTTTCTTCCAAATAATTTATAGTATCCACCTCATTCTCTGAAATTAGCAATTGGCATAATGCAGCTGATATTAGTTCTGCTGATCTATTTAATTTTTTCCCTTTTAATTTGTGCCAATCTAAGTGATCAATTTTTAATTTATTATTCAGTTTTTGGGCAAGTTTAATAGTATCTTCATCCAAGTTATTCATAATATTTATTTATTGTTTCTTCATTTTATAGCAGACCATACTTTAGTCATGAAAAATGAATTTGATTTTATGTTATTAAAGCCTATATCATTTATTTTAGATGTTATATCTTCTTTGATGTAATCACAATAAAAGGGTTCATGGAATGATTTATAAAAATTTTCCATTATCTGAATAAAATCAGGTGAATCATTCTCTTGAATTGAATCAGCAAGAATTAATATTCCATCTGGTTCAAGTACTCTAAAGAATTCTTTTAAGACATTTTCTCTTACTGTTCTTGGTAATTCATGGAATAAATAAACACATGTAATTCCTTGAATACTATTATCTTCAAATGGTAAATTTTCAGCATTACCTTTAATTAATTCTATTAAATCACCATCTAAATTTGAAATAAATCTACTGGCTTCTTTTAAGTATGATCCAGATAAATCAAGTCCTATAATCTTCTCTTTGGCAAATGCACCTCTTAACTGTTTAAGTGTTCTTCCAGAACCAGTAGCAACATCAAGAATTTTTAATGAACTTTTTTTTCTATTACTAAAATTATTTAATCCTTCCTTAAGGGGTTTAATTATTCTTCTTCTCATGGCATCGGCACTTCCATTAAAAAGAATTTCTACTTGTAAATCATAAATACTTGCCGAAAAATCAGAAAGATAACCATCTGTCTGATGGTGAAAATTTCTTAAGTAATACTTTGGATAGTTTTCATTCTCTATATTTTTAGGAAGATCTTTATAATTTTGTTTTCTTCTTCGGTCCCATGTATTTGGCATATCCAGCCAGATTTTTGGATATTGGGTTAAATATCTTAGCCAAGGTTCATCAAATAATAATTTCTGAGGATATATATTTTTTTCCGCATCATTCCAATCTTCTTCTCTAAGAAGATCCATTGAATTTTGGATATCAACCAAGAGTTTTTTATCTATTTTAAAATTACCAAGCTTATTATCTGGTAGTACGAAATTCATGATTCTTGTACTTAATTCTTTATGAGCTAATCCAGCAATACTTTTTCCTTGTTGAAGTGTTTTATATGCAATTTTTGAAAATTGTTCTTTTACCATTTTTTATTATTACTTAACTCTATTCCAACAAAAAAAAGATCAATCTGAGAATTATTTGTGATAATTCTCAAAAAGATCTTTTGAAATTTTTAAATTTCTTACTCTGACTTAAGCGTCATAGTACATAAAAAATTCATGAGGGTGAGGCCTCTGCCTTAATTGTTGAACCTCTTCATACTTTATATCAATAAAATTATCAATGAAATCCTCTGTAAATACTCCTCCGGCTAACAAATAATCTTTATCTGCTTTAAGTGCATTTAGTGAATCGTTTAGAGATGACGGAACTGTATCTATTTTTGATAGCTCCTCTGCTGGTAATTCAAATAAGTCAACGTCAACTCCATCACCAGGATCAATTTGATTCTTAATCCCATCAATACCAGCTAACATCATTACAGAAAATGCTAAATATGGGTTAGCAAGTGCGTCTCCTGATCTAAATTCTAATCTTTTAGCTTTTGGACTAGGTCCAGTTAAAGGAATTCTTACAGCTGCTGATCTATTACCCTCTGAATAAACTAGGTTAACCGGAGCTTCAAATCCTGGGACTAATCTTTTGTAGCTATTAGTTGTTGGATTCGTAAATGCTAGGAATGATGGAGCGTGTTTTAATATACCTCCGATATACCACCTTGCGGTCTGAGATAGATTTGCATATGATCCTTCGCCATAAAATAGAGGTTGACCACTTTTCCATAAACTTTGATGAACATGCATACCTGTTCCATTATCGTTAAATACAGGTTTAGGCATAAATGTCGCTGTTTTCCCATATTTTTTTGCTACGTTTCTTACAACATATTTGTACGTCATAACGCTATCAGCAGAGTTAATTAAGGAATCAAATTTCATTCCAAGTTCATGTTGACCAGCTCCAGCCACTTCATGGTGATGCTTCTCAGTTGGAATACCTAATTCACCCATTAGCAATAACATTTCAGATCTTATGTCTTGAGCTGTGTCATTAGGAGCCACTGGGAAATAGCCCTCTTTGTATTGAATTTTATAACCTAGGTTTCCACCTTCTTCTGTTCGTCCGGTATTCCAGGGAGCTTCAATAGTATCTACACTATAAAAACAACCACCTTCTTTAGAGTCATATCTAACATCATCGAATAAAAAGAATTCTGGCTCTGGTCCAAAGAATGCAGTATCTGCTATACCTGTGGAATCTAAATATTTTAATGCCTTTTGAGCTAATGATCTTGGGCATCTATCATAGGGTTCTCCACTTCTTGGCTCTTGAATAGAGCAGATCATGCTTAAGGTTTTATGTTTATAAAAGGGATCGATCCATGCTGTACTTGAATCTGGAACCATAGACATATCAGATGCGTTAATCGCTTTCCAACCTCTTATTGAAGATCCATCAAAGGCAAGACCTTCAGTGAATGATTCTTCTTCTATCATGTCAGATGTCAAGGTTAGATGTTGCCATTTACCATGAATGTCAGTGAACTTTAGATCGATGAGTTCAATTCCTTCATCCTTAATCTGACTTAAGACGTCTTGAGGTGACTTGGCCATTTCTTTATTAATACCTCCAATAAAATTAATAACTTGACGAATCTAATTATGTATCAAAGGTAACTTTTTTCAACACTTGCTAAGTTCTTTGAGTATTTCAAGTTATATGTTTACTAATTGTTAACTAAAATGTTTAGATTGGATGAATTTCTTTAAACATTCTTCGCTTTAGTAGAAAAATTAGTTTAATTTAAAAGTAATGCTTTAAAAGGTTTTGACCGAAACAAAACTCATTTCAACTATAAATGAAGAGAATCTACCTCATCTCGATAAAACTTATGTTCCTTCAAGACTTTTATTAGGACCTGGTCCTTCAAATGCTCATCCTGAAGTCCTTAAGGCTCTATCACTTAATCCAATAGGGCATTTAGATGAGGCATATGTCGAGTTAATGTCCGAGGTACAAAAATTACTTAGATATACATGGCAGTGTAATAATCGAATAACTCTACCTATGAGTGGTACAGGTAGTGCAGCTATGGAAGCATCTATTGCTAATTTCATAGAGCCTGGAGAAAAAATTCTAATCGCAAAAAAAGGATATTTTGGGGATCGTTTGGTTGATATGGCATCGAGATATAAAGCGGACGTATCAGTAATTGAAAAAGAATGGGGAGAAGCCTTTACTTTTGAAGAAATAAAATATGAAATAGAAACTAAAAAACCTGTAATATTTGCTATTGTCCACGCTGAGACATCAACTGGGGTATTACAACCTCTTGAAGGGATAGGTGATTTATGCAGAAAGAATAATTGTTTGTTTTTAGTTGATGCTGTCACATCATTAGGTGCTTTAGAACTTTTTATTGATGATTGGAAAATTGATCTTGCTTATAGTTGCAGCCAAAAAGGTTTAAGCTGCCCTCCTGGACTTAGTCCTTTCACAATGAACAAACGTGCAGAAGATAAGCTTAGTGCAAGAACTTCTAAAGTTCCAAATTGGTACTTAGATTTATCGTTATTGAATAGATATTGGGGATCTGATCGTGTTTACCATCATACTGCTCCAGTGAATATGAATTTTGCAATAAGAGAGGGTTTACGCTTTATCGCTAATGAAGGCTTAGAAAATATTTGGAGAAGACACAATTCTAATGCAATCAAATTATGGAAGGGATTAGAAAGTTTAGGTATGGAGTTACATGTTTCTAGTGAATATAGATTACCTACTCTGACCACAGTGAAAATTCCACCTGCAGTAGATGGAGACGCATTTAGAAATCATCTGTTGAAAAATTTCGGTATTGAAATAGGAAATGGACTAGGTGCATTGTCTGGTAAGGTTTGGCGTATTGGATTGATGGGGTTTAACTCTAGTGAAGAAAATGTTGATAGATTATTAAATTTATTTAATACAGAATTAAAGAAGTTTTCTATTTTTGATTCCTCATCTTTTTAAACCATAACTTAATTTTGTTTTTACAATCCTGATTTAAAATCCCTCCTACTATTTTCATTTTATGATGTGAGCTTTCATGCTTAGATAAATCAATCGTGCCTCCGAATCCGCCTCTTTTATTATCTTCTGTACCATATATTACTTGACCCATTCTTGCTTGAACCAATGCCGCAGCACACATTGTACAAGGTTCTAAATTTACAATTATGCTGCATTCATTAAATCGCCAATCATTTTTAATCCATGAAGCTTGTCTCAGTGCTATTAATTCTGCATGTCCTAAAGGGTCATTGTTAATTTCTCTTTTATTGCTTCCTCTACCAATGCATCTTCCATTCTCATCTATTATTACTGCTGTAATTGGTAATTCAACCTTACCTACTTCTTCTGATCTTCGTAAAATGAATTTCATCCATTTAAGATAATCTAAGTGCTCAATTTTTTTATGCCGATTTATAGTTTTTTGATTCATTCTATCAATTACGTTTCTTTTTTATAAACATTATAAATAACCTAATTAATAATTATTTTAAAGAATGACTTCAGATTCAATTAGTAATGAAAACAATCTATTTCCGACATCTTCTGGAAGTAACGAAAGTTTGCTTATACTTCTCAACCGAACTTCTGAAATCATATGCAAATGGTTTTCAGATTCAGATAATTTAGGTCCTATTCCCATCGATAGTAACTTTGAATGTTCAGTTCCAGGAGAACAGGGTAAGTCTTTTGATGTTTTATTCTCTGAGATTGAAAGTCTTATTTATAGTTCTTTTAATCCAGTACATCCTGGTTCCCTTGCTCATCTAGACCCTCCCCCATTAATCATTTCTATTTTGGGAGATTTAATTGCTGCTGGCTTAAATAATAATCTTCTTGCACATGAATTATCACCAAGTGTTTCTCTTCTTGAGGAATCAATTTGCAAGTGGTTTTCAATAAAACTAGGTTTTTCGGATTTAGCAGGTGGTGTTGCAGCCAGTGGTGGAACTTTAAGTAATTTAAATGCATTGGTCACAGCAAGAAACTATGCCGGACTTGAAACTGAACCAAAAGCAGTTTATTTAATTAGCGAAGATGCCCATTCATCCTTTGTAAAATGTACTCGAATTATGGGACTTGATCAAAATAATTTAATTAAGGTCAAAACTGATAGCAGTGGTTGTATGGATATAGTTGACCTTAAAAAAACTATTGATAAATGTTCTAAAGAAGGTAAAAGAATATTTTCTATTGTTGCTACCGTTGGTACAACAATACGAGGGGCCGTAGATCCGATTGAGAGCATTAGTAGAATTTGTAAGGAAAGAAATATTTGGCTACATATTGATGGATCCATAGGAGGTATTTTTTCAATTACTAAAATCCCAATTGATGGACTTTTAAATGTTAATCTCGCTAATTCAATAACTATTAATCCACAAAAAATCCTCGGGATTACAAAGACTTCATCTATATTACTAGTCTCCAATATTGAAGTTCTTAAAAATACTTTTTCTACAGGATTGCCTTATGTTTCCTCTGAAAATAATGTATTAAATAGAGGTGAATTAGGTGTTCAAGGTTCTAGACCCGCAGAAATTATTAAACTATGGTTAGGGTTACGTTTTCTTGGTATGCGAGGTATTGAGAATATCTTAAATTCGTCTATTGAGAGAAGAATATTCTTTGAAAATAATTTAAATACAGATAAGTATGATTTATACTCAGGTCCCTTACATATTATTTCATTTTTACCAAAGGGTATGAATAAAAATGAAACAGATGCATGGACTTTAAATAAAAGAAAAACTCTTATGAAAAAGAACTTTATGCTTTCTAGACCTCTATTTAAGAATAGATATTTTTTAAGAGCTGTTCTTGGGAACTACAATACTAGTGAATCTAATATTAATGATCTTCTGAAATTACTTAATTAAGTCTGATGAATATTAGTAGATCTAAATTAATCGCCATCATCACAGGTTTTATATCAATATTAATTTGTATTATATATTTACTATTAATAACTGTTTTTGATTTTAGATCTTTCTTAAATGATCAAATAACTAATCATTCTTTAGATATGGCGGTAATTTTCGTTGATATTTAGGATCATCGTTAAAACTTATATTATTAATAGCTTCTTTAATAAAATTATTTAAAATCTCTTCCCTTTTGTTTAATTTGTATATATCTTCAATTACTTCTTGTATTCCACCATCGCCCCAATTTTTTCCATTATTAAAATATTCTATTATTGATAAACCAACTATTCTTATTAACCAACATGCGGTTATTGATTGTATTGATTTTGCTATAAATATCGTTGTAAAATTTGAAGTTAATGCGGCTGTAATTACACTAAGACCACCCTTCAAAATACCAAGTTTTGCAAGAGTTGTTAATAATGATTTTGATAAATCGACTGCTTCTTTTTTTGTTATTTTAAAATTATATATTTTTGAAATTTCAAGAATCATTTGAACGTTTACGGAAGTTGTTGTTATAAAATCAACAACCGGCAACGGATTTACCAGTATTACACCCCCCGTAATCAAAGTATATTTATTTATTACTTTATTAGCACTTATTTCTCTTTGTCTCGAAATTATTTTTTTACTAATTAGCCCTAATTTATTACACCTGAACAGAATATTATCAGCTAATAATTCTTCTCCATTAGCATCAAGTGTTTGTATTATCTCTCTAAATAAATTACTTACATCTGAATTTATATTTAATGATTCAATTGAATTATTTGATGAAGTCTTAGGAGAAGCAATAGTTTCTATTACTGAGAGTTTAATTGTTTCTGTAGATGTAATTGAGATTATATTTTTTCTAATATGATTATTTTCGTTTTGTGTTCTCAAGTCGCATTTATTTAAAACAATAATAATTTTCTTATTTAAATTTTTTAATTCGCTAATTAAATAAAGTTCATATTTATTAATGTCCTGATCTATTACAAAAAGAATGAGATCTGATTTTGATGCCTCTATTATTGTTTGATTTTCTCTTTTTTGGCCCTCCCTTGATGATTCAAATAAACCTGGAGTATCTATTATATTTATATTTCTTTTTAAAATTGGAATTCTTATCTTATAACTTGTAATATCTTTAGTAGTACCAATTGTTGGAGATGTCTTTCCAATTAGGTTTTTAAGTAATGCTCTGGCTATGGAAGTTTTTCCAGATGAACCAGCACCAAATAATGTAACTTTGTAGTCTCCATAGTTAAACTGTTTTTCTAATTTTGTTTTTTCGTATTTTAATAACTCACTATCTATTTTATTAGATATTTTTTTATTAATTTCATCAATAGCTTCTAGACTATTTTTTGCGGCTCTATATTTATTTTTGAAAGTAAGCTTATTTTTTTGCTTAAAAATAATTTTATAGGCAATCTTTTTAAATAATCTTTTATTTTTATTGTAATAATATAAAAATAAAATTAGAAAAATAAAAAAGGTATAGTAATTAAATATATTTCTAATTAACGTTAATAACAAATATAAAAATAATAAAATCAATAAGTATTTATAGTACTTTAAAAGATATTGATACATTATTCTCTTCTATCTTTAATAAGACTATATATTATAAATATAAGACCAATATTTATTGATATGTCTGCAATATTAAATACTGGAAAATTTATAAAGTTTAAATTAATAAAATCTATAACATAACCTTTAGTTACTCTATCAATTCCGTTCCCAATTGTACCTCCTAGTATAAAACTATAACTCAATAAATCAATAATACTTATATTCTTTTTATTTAATATAAAATATATTAAAACTATAGTAATAATAGAACTTACTATAGATAAGAATATTCTATTACCATTAAATAAATTAAATGCTGCTCCATAATTCCTTACATAATCAATGCTAAATAAAATAAGATCTTTATTTATTAATGATTTATGATTTAAATATATTATATGTTTTGTTAACTGGTCAATTAATAAAATAAATAAAGATAATAAAATAAAATAAAATCTATTATTTTTGAGTCTGAACATTATCTTGATGAAATGCTATTGTTGTTAATTTTAAATAGTAAAGTAATTGGTAAGAGCATTAATAAATGATATCCAAATTTTCCTACTGAATATTTTGAAATATTGTATATCATAGATTCAGATTGATTAAAATACAATATTTGAATACAACTATAAATTATTCCTATAAAGTGCATACTAGATAATCCTTGTATCACATATTTTGTAAGATCATAATAGTTAATTTTTAGATTTCTTTTATTTAAATTATCTATTGTTTTGATTAATGGGTACATTCCTAATAAGTAACCAAAATTTGGAGTTAATAAATATCCCAAAGAACCTCCCTGATGAAACACTGGAAAAAAAAATAAACCAATTATTAAATATATTGTGAATGCTTTTATTGCTATCTTACCTTTAAATATCAAGGTAATTATTACAATAGATGGCAGTTGCCATGTTATTGGAATCTCAATTGTTCCTATAAATTTATTTAAAAAAGGTATTGAGAAAAAAACAGGAATAAATGTTGAAATTATTATTATTTGTAGACTTATAATTATCTCAATAATTTTATTAAAATTGAGCATACCCGATAAAGATTTACAAGCTTCTTAGAGCAACAATTGGATCTAACTGTGAGGCTCTTTTTGCTGGTAAAACTCCAAATATTAATCCTATTGAACCTGAAATAATCATTGTTGATAATGTTGTTGTTAGTCCTACCGAAGCGGGTAGAGGGGTTATTACTCCTAGAAGAAATACTCCTGTTAAACCAGTGGTTGTTCCAACTAAACCGCCGATTGTAGATAAAATTAAAGCCTCAAATAAAAATTGTATTAGAATATCTGATTGTTTTGCTCCTATTGCCTTTCTTAGTCCAATCTCTTCTGTCCTTTCACTAACGGAAACAAGCATTATATTCATAATTCCTATACCTCCGACAATAAGAGATACAGCACCTATACCTGCTAGTAAAAATGTAAGGCCACTTGTTATGTTCGTTACGATGTTTAAGGCATCTTCTTGAGATCTAACTGCAAAATCATCATCTCTTATTATGTTATGTCTTTGCCGTAATAAATTTGTAATTTGGAATTTTGCAGCTCTAGTTTTGTTTTTATTAATAGCTTCTACACTTATAAAACTTAAGCTAACACCATAGGTAGGATCTTTCCCACTTATTCTATTAACCATAGTGGTAAGGGGAATATATGCATTTTTATCTTGATTGCTACCAAAAACAGCTCCCTTGGGTTTCAACAAACCAATTATTTCATAGGTATGATCTTTTATTCTAATTTTCTCTCCTAAAACAGTTTTACCCTTAAAAAAGTCTTCTTTTAGATCAGGTCCTATCACAACATAACTTCTAGCTGAGTTCACATCACTTTGAGAAATGAACCTCCCTTCATCTACCTCAAAGTTTCTTACGTCAAGAAATTCAGGAGTAACTCCTGCGATTGAAATATTTAAACTTTTTGAATTTGATTGAACAATTTCATTTGCAGAGATTTGAGGCGCAACTTTTTTTACACTGGGTACTTGATCATTAATTGCAATTGAATCTTCTAAAACTAGATTTTTTGGAAAGGATATACCTCTTCTTCTGGTGTCATTATTACCTGGAACAATAAATAATACATTTGCACCTAAATTACTTAATTGATTTTTGGCAAGAGTTTGAGCCCCTCTCCCTAGTCCAACAAGTGTAATTACTGATGCATTTCCTATAATGATTCCAAGCATGGTGAGTGAACTTCTCAATTTGTTCGAAATTAATGTCTTACCAGCCATGTTAAAGGCTTCTTTAAGAGATATATTCCTAGACATATTTATATTTATCTAGTGCTTCTTCATCGTCTTCTATCTGTCCCATATAAACAACGCCTTCATTAAGTTGTAATGTTATTAAATCACCATTAGATACATGGTCGTCAATAGTAGATAAATTACAAATAGCAGAAACTTTAATATTTTTTTTCTTAAATACTTTATAGCATTCCTCTATATTTTCATTAGTAACTATTCCAGCAAATTCTTTAGAGTAAGGTAAATCCTCTAATAAATTTTTAGGAACAAATAAAATTTCACCTGGAGATATTAACGATAAATCAATACTAGTTTTTATATTTCTAGCTTTACCAGAAACACCTGTTTCGCCTATTGATATTCCCCGAGTTACCACTTTTCTTACTAAGCCAACTTTTATTAGGTCAGTAGAACCGCTTATTCCTGTTAAAGTTCCTGCAGTCTGAACTACTAAATCACCTTGCTTCAGAATACCTATTTCTTGTGCTATTTGCATTGCAATACTGAATGTTTTTGCTGTTCTATCGTCATTTTTGACTAATAAAGGTGTCACTCCCCATACTAGTTGCAGTCTTCTTGCTACGTTTCTCTCTGTCGTGGTGGCAAGAATAGGAGTAGGAGGTCTAAATTTACTTACATTTCGTGCTGTGGAACCAGATTTTGTTAAAGGTATGATCGCTCCGGCGTCAAGTTGCCTTGCAATGTTGCTTACCGCTGCGCTTATTGCGTTAGGAATAGTGCTTGGAAGATGACTTTCAATTGCTTTTAGTGGATAATCGCGTTCAATTCTTCTAGCAATTGTTGCCATAGTTTTAACAGCTTCTACTGGATAGTCACCAACAGCTGTTTCATTTGAAAGCATCACGGCATCTGTACCATCAAGAATTGCATTAGCCACATCACTTACTTCTGCACGAGTTGGTCTTGGATTTGATGCCATAGAGTCAAGCATTTGCGTTGCTGTAATTATGGGGATACCTAGTGTATTAGCTTTTCTTATTAATTCTTTTTGTAGAAGTGGGACTTCTTCTGCTGGCATTTCAACTCCTAAGTCTCCTCTTGCAACCATAACTCCATCACATAAAGGTAATATTGAATCTATTTGATCTATTGCTTCAAATTTTTCAATTTTTGCTACAACGGGAATTGAGTATCCATTCTTATTTATTAAATTTTTTATTTCATTAATATCAGATGGATTTCTTACAAAACTCAAAGCGATCCAATCAACACCTGCAGTTAATCCAAATTCAAGATCTTCTATATCCTTATCAGTTAATGCTTTAACAGATAGTTGTACATCAGGGAAATTGACCCCTTTATTGTTAGAAAGAACACCACCGACAGTTACCTTACACTCTAATAAATTATTTTCTACTAGAACTTTCTCAACAATCATTTCAATTTTTCCATCATCTAATAATATTCTTTTTCCTGCCGTAACTTCCTGAGCAAGTTTGTTATAAGTAACGTTCGCAATACTTTTTGAGCACTCAACTTCGTTCGACGTCAACGAAAATTTATCTCCCTTTTTAACTTTTACAGGTCCATCTTTAAATCTTCCTAATCTTATTTTAGGTCCTTGAAGATCCTGAAGTATCCCAATATTTAGACCTAGCTTTTTAGATACTTTTCTTATGGTTTTAATTCTTTCTTCATGGTCTTTATGATCACCATGTGAAAAATTCAATCGAAATGTTGTAACTCCAGCCTTTATAAGATCTTTAATAACTTCTTCAGATTGCGTAGCCGGTCCAATTGTTGCAACAATCTTTGTTCTTCTTTTTAAATCAATATTCGACATATATAAATAATATTGCTAGATATAAGTAAATTTAACATACATAAAGTTAGTTATTTAATTCATGGATTTTAAAACTTATCAGAAGAAAGCTAGATTAACAGCCCAATATCCAAATTTAGGCTCAAACAATATATATCCAACACTTGGATTAGTAGGCGAAGCTGGTGAAGTTGCAGAAAAAGTTAAAAAAGTAATTAGAGACAAGAATGGTATATTTGATAAAGAATCTAAAAATGGAATAAAAAAAGAGTTAGGTGATGTTTTATGGTACTTATCTAATCTTTGCAACGAATTTAATTTTTCATTGGAAGATGTTGCTTTGCAAAATTTAGAAAAATTGAGATTAAGAGCTGCTAAGGGTAAAATATCTGGTTCGGGAGATGATCGTTAAATTTTAGCCGTAACCTAAACTGGCATATTGAAGATTAGAAACCAGATTTTGAATAACATTAAGCAGTAAAAAAGCTAATAATGATGAAATATCAAATCCACCAATTGGAGGTATTATTCCTCTAAAAATATTCAAATATGGATCTGTTATTGATGTTA
>QCTA01000019.1 GCA_003211335.1 Prochlorococcus sp. AG-670-O11
TAAACCAAATATCTGATTAAAGTTTTTTGGATTTATGCTGGCAATCTACAATCAAGTTCAATTATTCCTGCATCCATTAGACGCCCAATTTTTAAAACTAGTGCCATATCTAATCTTGAGAAATCCGATTGATGGGTTGTAATCCAATCTAATTCAGACAAAGTTATAATCCCTGTGGTGTTAACTTTGAGGAATAATAGTCCTAAATTCATTTTTCTATTAATTGGTTACTTTTTTTTCCTTTAGCAATCATTAGTACTGGTACCAAAAGATATGCAAAAAAGGAGATTAGGAAGATGTCTAAATTCATTTTTAGAAAATTCCGGGTACTATCCAGCCAAAAAGACCATAGTTAACTACTAATGCAAAGAAGCCCATCATTGCCATTCTTCCATTAGTTCTTTCGGCATTTTGCCAATAATTAGTTTTTGAGTTTTCCATTTTCATTTTAAGTTTTATTTAAACGAAGCCAGGAATGATTTGGCCTGTTGTCAAATATGCACCAACTGCAGCTATAAGTCCAATCATTGCAAATCTGCCGTTTAGAGTTTCTGCAATAACTTTTTCCTTTTCGATTGTTTTTGTGTTTGTTTTTGAATTTGTCATTTGATTTTTATTAGAATAAATTAAATTTTCTTCTTGAAATTGTTTAGTAAGATAACCAACAAGTAAAGCAGTTAGAGATACTATCAAGAATAAAAAAACTGCTAATGGACTCATCAGAAGATACCAGGAATAATTTGACCAGTAGTTACGTAGGAACCTAATAACGCTACAAAACCGACCATTGCCCATCGACCGTTTACTTTCTCTGCATTTTGAGGGTAGCTATCGTAGGAAACTGACTCATCTATGTAAGGACGAGTTTCTGATGGGAACATATTTTGTCTTCCGCCAGATTCAGTCGTTGTGTATGAAGAATTTGACATTAGAAGAATCCAGGAATTATTTGACCAGTTGTTACGTAGGCGCCAACTGCTGCTACGAAACCGAGCATTGCTGCTAAGCCGTTAAATCTTTCTGCGTCAGGTGTCATAATAAGAAATTTGATTATGTAAACAAATATAACATAAGTATTAATAAATGTAAAGCAAGTAGCTCAAATTTATACTTTTATAGTCAATACTCTACATAAATGACACATAAATGTATAGCTCTCAACAGTCCTTAGTAGAAGTTGCTAAAAAACATCGATTAGGCGCAACAAAAATAGTCATTTATGAAACATTATGAAAATAGATAATGATTATATTCTTGGAATAGTTGATCTAGCCCAAAACCAAATTTTTTAGCCAATGAGATCTAAAGTAGACAAAGAAAAAGCTATTGATGAAATACTAAAAATAATCAAGGATTTTCAATACAATGATGAACTTAGTGAGAAATATAAAAGAGAAATTTTAGACCAAGATAAGATTTATGATTGACTGCCGAATTGTATTAGCAAGCCTTAACGACATATCATGTTCGGACATAAAGTATCAATATTATTAAACATTGCGTAATTACATCTACCGCAACAATAAAAATAATTTTTGGTAAATTTTGATGCTGAACATTTTATATATTCAGCTAATGTGTTTTCATTTCATCAATGAATTAATGAATTCCGAATTTATAAAAGTCTCCAATTCAAAAGTTAATAGAGCTTCTAAAATAGCTATTACTCTCGCATCCTCAACCTTCTTCTTATACGCATTTAGTCAAGCACCCATTTTTAAAAATATTCTTGCAGGTGCCTTTTCTTGTTCTGGCTAAATAAAATACTTTTTTACAAGAGAAGCTAAGAATTCCTATTTTAGATGCTAGGAAGAAAAATAATGAGCATTAAGAAACTATTGAAAAGTTATTCACACTTTATTCAAACCCATTATTTTCCCCGAGATTGCAGGCTAGATATGCAACCTAGCTACTGGCTAATGAAAATACATCCGTGGAGATATTACTAAAATCTCAAGGATTAAAGATTTTTTACCTAAACTTTACCCAAAATTTTTTAACTTGGAATTAAAACTTTCAAAGATATTTTTCTGGTTATTATTTTTACTTTGAGAGTTTTTTGATCCTTAATCCGTACAATTTTGTTCCTCTAACCGCACACATAAAACTTGAGATTAACTATTCAAATGAATTATAACAATAGATGTAGTCAAGAGGTAAGTCTTATGGCACTAAACGACACATTCACCATCCAAGAGATGAAATCGGATACAAAAGATTTTTCATACGATATTAAGTCTAAAGAACTTGAAGCTTACCGGAATAAAGAATGCGAACAACATCTTAGTGAAAACCATTGCCAAATTTTTTGCGATTAATACTCGAACTTTTTAAGTATTCTTACGCTTGATTGCTATATATCACCCGTACTAAAGAGTAATCAAAGATAAAGGAGGAAAAGAAGATGTCTAATTTAACTATAGAGATTCTATTTTGGGGAATTTTAGTATCTTATCTAGGATTAAGATTTTCTAAAACCTGGGATGGATTCAAAAAACAGTCTTAATTAGGAGGGAAAAATGAAACTTCATACACAATTTACAGTTCCAAATAAAGATCTGCGAGATCTTAATTATGTCAATAAAGTAGCAATCCTAGAAGAAACTTTTAAGAGAGAATGTCAAGATTACCCAACTAAAGAAGATTGTTTAGTTTGTTGTAACTGATTATTCATTAATCGGTTTTCATAGCTTAGAAATTTTAATGAGAGGTTTAACTATGAAATTAAAATTCATGCCAACGACAATTTTTAGAGAGACTCCAAAAGTGACATTCTTTGATGCAGGCTTGGAGGAATCTAATGGTTGTGATGTGGTAATTCACTCTGAAGAAGCTGTATCTCCTCCTAATGATTTTAAAGATGAGCAATATTACGTTCACGAACATCAAACTGATCACAATTTAGTTATTACTGGTGAAAGGAAATTTATTTTGATAAATCCTTCATGGGACGAGCCACATCATATAATTTATTTAAAAAGAACCATGGGGGCATTAGAAATTCCTATTGGAACTTATCACAGATCAATTTCTGGAAAAGAAGGCAGTATAGTTTTAAATCAACCTACAAGAGATGAATCTTTTGATCCTTCTAAAGAATTTATACCTCAAAAATTAGACAAAGTAACTCTAATAAAAGCAAGAAGAAGTGCACCTATTTATTGGATTTGGGAAAATGATCAAATTAAAAGAGTCAGGTCTAATCCTTTGAAAGGAAAAGTTAAGACTCTAGTCTGATATAAAAAAACTAATCAAAATTAATTTTCTTCATTAAAAAAATCCGACTGTATTTCTACTAGCGGACTTTAATGACGATGTTAGTTTAATATCTAAACAAATATATTTGATGTTGTAGTGATACTTAGAATTACTGCACAAAAGAAGATGTAAGGAATTGCTTTAAGAGGAACATATCCCTGACTTTTAGAAATGAAATCCATTTTATACAAAACCTGGAATTATTTGACCTGTTGTTAGATAAGCACCAACTAGAGCAATAAACCCCATCATTGCTAATCTACCATTGAGCTTCTCAGCTACAACCTTTTCATTCTCTACTGTTTTTGTTTCTTTCATTTGTCAGTTTGTTATTTAGCTAAGAAGCATATTAATGCAATCTTGAGTTTAATCTAATATCAAACAATTAATAGTGTGAGTAAAATTACTTACTCTCATACCCTCTATAAGCTAAGCTTATCAAACTCAAACTTTACTTTTAAAGCAGCCCTATTTAAATAACATAGTGAGGAATTCACCTTATCCGGTAAATCCCATTTTCTGTTCTGCTGCCATTAATGAACCAACTAACTTGTGCTCGGCAATTTTTTCATCGTCAGTCATAACTGGCTTGATATCAAAATCTATATCAAACTTGACTTTCCAAGGAGCGAAGTGTTCTGTCATTTTTATGCCTGTTGAAGCTTGGACAATAATATAGACATTATTTGAGTAAGAGGCATGATATCTTCCCAAAACTTTAAATCCTTCAAACTCATCATTCAAAGTTCCGTCTTCAATAACCTTTAAAAACAGGTCATAAGCTGCACCCATGAGAGCAACATTTTTAAAAGTTGCGGTTACTAAATAAGTATTCATCTATTAAATTAAACTTTTTTTATAATAGAAGAATGAAAAATTCTATTTTTAAAAATAAGGGTATCAAAACTTTTTTTGATTTTTTTGCAAGAGTTGCAATCTCATCAATATTTATATCAGCCATACCCGGCAAAATTATAGGTTTTGCAAAAACAGTTGAATATGTATCTTCAAAAGGTATTCCTGATCCATTTGCATCTATCCTTTTAGTTGGAGCAATCATATGCCTTACCTTAGGTTCCGGATTTTTTATCTTTGGAGGAAATCAAAAAATTGGTTCAGCATTTTTATTATTATTTCTTATCCCAACCACAATTATTTTTCATGTATTTCCTTTCCATCAAAGAGCAGTACTTATGAATCTAGGATTAATAGGTGGATTACTTATTACTGCATTACGAGAACCAGAATAAGGGCTTATTAAAAGTACTTAAATACTTTTTTATTACTTGATGGAACATTAATATAACTAATTTTGCCAATATTAATAATTTTGAAAGGTAAAAAATATATGTCAATTTCATACTATAGAGAGCAAAGAATAATGCTTTAGGAAAAGAAAATATTGTGCTGACTAGTAAAGATCAAGAGGAAATTAATCTTTATAATTACTGCATAAAAAATTGAAATTCAAAATAAAATGTTGAGCTAGGTTTATATTCAAATTATTAACTAAATTGAGTGAAATTTATCTAGGCCTCAAAATTAAGCTTTAGGATGTGAGTTTCCAAAAAAGGATTAAAAACTACAATAACCAAATTAAATCATAATTATAAATAGACGATATAAACAAAAAGATGGAAAAGAAATTCACTAGAATTACTTTTTTTATAGGTGCAATTTCATCATTATCCTATTTAGTTTTTATTTTCCTCAGTAATTTTAATTCTCCAGAAAATATAGAAGAAAGATGTACAGATAAATTTCAAAAGGATACGAAAAAAGGTGTTGGAAAATCTGAAAAAGAATGGGGTTTAAATATGGATATGGCCAATGAAAATTATTTTAAATGCATGAAAATTCCATAAAAATAACTCTTAATTATTGTCTGAAAAAGAGTAGATTTATGGAATTAAAAGTCAGTTGATATATTTCTAACCAAATGCAACATTGGATTGTTAGTAGAAAATTCGACTATCCCAATCTGGCATAATGTATTTCTTGGGTAAAAGAAAAATTTTAGCTAATAAAAAGTGAGCCAGTCCAGTTATAACTGGGATCTCGAGGAATAGTAATTTTTTACTCAAACTTTACTCAAACTTTGAACAGGAATTTAAAAATGCATACGGTGCAAGATGTAATAACATTTTTCACTCTCAATTTATACTTTCATATGATTTATATAAATCAGTTAATAATTTGAATCTATTTTATAGTTTCATTTATTCTTCACGAAATCTATGGAAAACTTTAGTTACTACGAGTATTTAAATTCAATATCTTTTCACCCTCCAGTAATGATAATAACTACATTAATATTCTTTTTTATAAGAAGAAAATTTTTGGTAGATGCAAAAAAATAATGGGAACTTTTATTTATTATTTAATATTTAAATCTTTAATTGAATTAAAGATTAAATAAAGGAAAGAAGTTAAAAAAACTAACGTATATATTGATTCCATTTAACTAGCCGTTGTTATAGAACTACTTAATCCGAAGGTAAGAAAAATAAAAGTGGCAAATGATACTCCCATCATTACGGTTGTATACAACTTATTCAATCTAAAATTATTTTGAATAGATGAAAAGTCAGCTATTACAAAATTTTTCATTGAATATTTTTGTCTACTTATGAAGTTATTACTGTTAACTAAATTACCAAGAATTGGTTTTGAGGTAAGAGAATTTTCCTGAGTTATAACAGCATTAAAAGCTTTATCTTCATTAAAGAAAGTTGGGAACATATATGTATGCCATAAAGCTATTACCGAGACCCAAAAGATTAAACTTAAACCTGCAATACCAAAAAGAAGGAATCTAAATGTCTCCATAATTATTATTTATTTTGATTCCAAATCTACAATAAATTAATTTATTAAAATTTAAAAAATATACTTTATCCAAACCAAAAAATCATTCCCTATAGTGACAAATGTTCAACACTACTGTTATTAAGTGTTTTTACTTAAACATAAGTTAAAGATTTAGTTTTTTATTTATTTAAAAAGATCAAAATAAATAACAACTTAACTATTTATCAAATGGACTTTAGAATTTTATTAGTTATTACTCCAATTATTTTTGCCTGGATCTTTACAGTATTTTGGTTAGGTAAATGGGATGTATTTAGATTGACACCTTTCGGATTACCTAAACAAGGTTTAGCGCCTTTTAAAAACTACCAAGTATGGGAAGATTCATCGATTATAAATACAAACAGACCTGAGGAGGGTTATCCAGTCTTCACTGTAAGAACTGCGGCTATAAATGCCTTAGGAATTCCAACCGTTTTCTTCCTTGGCGCAATTTTGGCTATGCAGTTTAAATCATATTAATTTAAAGAATTTAAATGGATATAAGATACTTTATTGTGGGAGCTCCTTTTATGGTTGCATTTTTCTATACTTTATTTTGGCTTAAAAGATGGGGAGCTTTTAATTTATCCTCTAATAATAATCCAAAAAAAAGGACTATAAAAGATGAACGGTCAAGCGAAGGTTTGATACTAGAAAACATCTTCCTCACAAAGAATTAATTTACCAAACAAAATTCAAATAATTTTTTTAGTTATTATGATTCCTCTAGAACAATTTTTGTTTTTAGCAGTTTCTCTTTATGCTTTTTTTCATCTTTCAATGAGTCTTGTTAATATATTAATTTATTTTCAATAAAACTAATTTAAAATAAAATACAACATCTGAATGTATAAAATAAATCTTCCTAAATCTAGAAACTAAATGTATAAATATAAAAGTAGAAATTAGAGAAATCTACTAGCCGTTAGCTTTGATAACTTCGGTTTGTAATGAGAACCTCTCTTTGACCTCATTTTCTTTTTTGCAATCTTAGAAAATGAGGTTTAAATCTTTTTTAAAAATACTTTTAAAAACAATATTCTATTAAAAGTCTGTATTAAAAAATATCATTTCTAATTAAATATTATTCATATGTTTGTATATTATTTACTTTAAAAAAAGTAGTTTTTTATCTATAAATTATATGTAGATATTTGGCGAATCTGCAACGGTATAAAATCCGTCTTTATGAACCTAGCCAAAGGAAATATTCTTAACTGCTTTTTAGTTATTTTAGTAGTTAGGAATATTTTTATTAAAGATTTAAATTCATAAAATATTTACCTATTAGAACTTTAAATGACAAGTAACTCAAGCAAAGAAAAGACTTTAGAAAATATTTATAAGGATTTAGAATCTGGAATGCCAGAAAATAAATCTATCAAAGAGTATTCTCTTCCTAATGCAAGACAGTGGTTAGGAGGTAGATTTGTTGCCATTTGGGTTTTGCCTATTTTTTTTATAAATAAAATTTCAAAGTTCTATGCATCATCTGCTTTTATAAAACCTTATTCACCATCAAAAACAGGTCCCTCTTATAAACAACCAGAAACTCTATACACTTCTTTAAAAAATGTTTTTAAAGGTAGTGATCATTTAAGATTTTTTGATCATAGGTTTATTGGTATCTGGGTATTACCAATAGCCTTAACTGGAATTATCTTTGAAATCCTATTAATAGCTCCTACTAATAACACCTCCCCTTTTAATTAAAAAACTTTTTTTAAGTATCATTTAGCCTTAGGATTGCTTATTGATTAATCTTTATCCAAACTTTTAAATGGCTAGCAACAAAGATTTAGAAAAAAGAATTGAAAGCTTAGAAAAAGAAGTGCAACATTTAAAAGCAGCATTACAATATCAAACAAAAAATCAAAAGAAATCTACTGCTAGTTGATTAGTTTAATGAACAGCAAGTTGTATTATTTGATGTTGATTAAAATCAGATCTCTAAATTAATTTGAGATTGATAATTAAATTTCTTAGCCAATGGAAGTTTTGCTTTTTACACTATTTTTTATAGTGTCACTTATATTCTTTATTGCAGGTAAAGATGATTTCGGGAGAGAAGAAAAAAATTTAATACTTAAGGATAAAGAAAAAGAAGCTGTTAAAAATGAGATGGAACTTAAATAGAAAGAGGAGGTCAAAAAAGAAGTAGAATTGAAATCAACTTAATTAAAGTATCAATGATTTATGGTTTTGCTTATTTAGGAATGGTTCTAGCTATTAGCGCAGGATGGGTGGTACTTGCAGTTTTAAAAAAACCTGAGTTTATTGAAAAACCTCTTGAGGAATTAAAGAATAAAATAAGACCTCTATTAAGTTCCAAAGAAGATTAATTAAAGATCGTTAATTTTGGAAAATGTTGTTTTATTTTAAAACCAGAATTAATACTCCAAAGATTAAAGTAGAGGCAATAAATCCAACACCTACTAATCCAGCGATTATTCCAGTATTAAGGTAAACCTTTACTGTAGCTAATTCCTTTCCTTCTTTCTTAGACATAATATTTTTATTAAAAAGGGCAGATCCAAACTACCAATTAGAAGATAACTAAAGCAAGAATTAACATCAATTTTTTAAAGTTGTTATAAACTATTTAGCAATTAACTCTTTCTTATGAAACTCGAGTCAATTTCAACCACATCTGATAATTCTACCAATAATGGGGTTGGGAAGAAGTTTTTAATAATTTCTATATCACTGACATTACTATTAAATCTTTCCGTTGCTATTTGGTTTTTTATATACGTCCAACAAAACGGTTTAGATAAATTTTTAATTGATATATAAATTTTAATGATCGCCACAAGTTGAGCATTCTGCACAATCTTTACACTCACAAGGACAAGTGCATCCACAGCCAGGACATACTTCCTCTTCATTGGAAATAGATATCTTATTGATAAGAATATTTTTTAATAAAGCAGTAACCATAATTAATTAGTTTTTCTAATCTAACTATAAAGAATACAAGGCTAGAAATCAACTGATATCTGACTATAAGCATTTACTTAATAATAAATAATGATAATGATAATCATATTAAAAAATAGATATGTAACCCTCAATTAGAATTAAAAAACTTTAGAAAGCAAAAAGTATATTGACTTATTGTTAATTGTTTTTTAGTCATTAAAATAAAAATTAAATATTATTTTCACAGATGTCAGATAATTGCGAATTAAAGTGGCAACCAACTAAAGACCAGATAGACAACATGATCTTGCC
This sequence comes from Prochlorococcus sp. AG-670-O11, assembly GCA_003211335.1. Next base: position 9,346 of record QCTA01000019.1, read on the forward strand.
TGCCTATACAGATATGGCAAAACAAAGTGTTGCTTATGTTAATAAATTCGGGTGTCCTCCTGAATATGTTGCAGATATGTTGAGAGATATCGCAGATGCACTAACTTCTATTCATCCAGAATCTGAATCTGAGGGCGGTTGCTCTTGTTGTTAAATAATAAAAAACTTTATCCCTAGCGATTTCTAACTATATATTTCTTCTCGAAAAACTATTCGATATATTGAAAGAGAATTAAATAATAAAAGGGTTCAGCGAACACTAATTTCATTCGAACCTCATTCGAACCACCCATATTTCCTCAAATCTATGACAGTCAAAGAACCTAACTACTGGCTAATGAAAAGTGAGCGCGACTAGCCATAACTGGGATCTCAAGGAATCGTAATTTTTTATCCAAACTTTATCCAAACTTTTAACTGATTGAAAGTTATCTAAAATAAGAGGAAATTCGCTCCTTTCTAATGGTTATGTTTATGCATATTGCACGGCATCCATTTATCTCCCATTTGATGAGCTCCTTCACACCCAAACTTATAAGCTTCTTTTTCAGCCTGTTCCTTTGTACCAAATAACATTGGCATTTTCATTTCTTTTTCAATAGGTTTATTAGAACAACCTAATGAAAGAATGGACATAAAGAGAAAAGGAATAAAAGAAATAAAGTGTTTCAAAATTAATTATTAATCAATGAAGTTTAGTATTAAATATCTTTGGAAATATTTTAAAAGCTAATTTATTTACATCTTTAATATTGATTGACACTCGATCTAAAATTAAGGGCAATTAAATCCTTTATTTATGAAGTTAAAAAATATTTTAAAAACTACTGGGGCACTTCATATTTTATTGGGATTATTAATTATTTTCCTACTGATTTTTTCTGTGGAAACTATTGCAGGCAAAGCTTCAACTGAAACATTGCTTCTTGTTAGAGGTACTGCAGATGTTGTAGCAGCTAGTAATTTAGGAATTGGTTGTTTATTGATTATTTGTAGTTCCATAAAAGATAAAGCCTCTTTAAGAAAAGTTTTATCAGGTGAATTAGCTTTGATGTTTTGTTTTTTAGCAGTAGCTCTATTCAATACTTTTAACGCTGGGACAATTGTTGATGGAGGACCTCCTCCGCCTTTTTGGATTGTTTTAATAGTGAATCCTCTTTTATGTATTTATGGATTAGTTAATAATAAAAATTGAAACTCCAACTCCTCCCACCACTTTTCAAACTATTCAATTGATTAAAGATTTAATTAATCATGATTAAATCAATCTTAAGGATTCATGCAAAATATTTGAGAGCGATTACTTTATTTATACGACAGTTCTGGTGATCGACTCGACCAAGGTTGACCAACTAGATCTTCACTAATCCATGGTCTGCAACACCACGGTAAATTAACTTATCTAACCTTTACGGAAAGTAAGTTAAGTGATCAGAAATTAAACTTTCGGGATTAATTCTGAACTATCTTAAAAATTAAGTCGTTTGTAAAGCATGAAGAAGTGAGTAATCACTTTTACATCCAAAACTAATTTCTAAGAAAATTCTTAATCTGATTATTAAATAGATCTAATTTCTGTCGTCACCATTAAAAAAAAGACCTGTAACAGGGTCTTTTTTTATGTCTTAAATTTTATTGATTTACTGTTAATCAACAAATAACTAAATATTTTTATCTCACTCTTTCGCGATCAGTTAATACTTTTTCAAAAGTAGAAAAGAAAGTACAAATGCTATTCAATGCAACCAACAAAAGAACTACTGATCTTCCATGTTGATTTAATTGAAGTGTTCTTTGAGTCATACTCTTAATAATCTTCGTTGTAATCGGATGGACTACCAGTTAAAGAACAAACAACTGATTCCTCTTTTCTCATTTCTTTTATTTCCATTATTGGTCTGCCCATTTTCTTAAGAACATTTATATCTTCTTTAGTCTGACAGCGAGCAATTATGTTTCCTTTTTGATCAAAGCAACTGTAGTAAGTCATTTTATTAAATGCAATTTAAAGTTTATGGTTGATTTCAGTTGTAGCAACGCAACCGACTCATGACAACCATGTTTTTAATCTAGGTTAGCCATAGATTTAAATGGCTAAAAAAACATACCTCTTCCCGTACCTAAATGTTCCTCAAACCGCACACATTAGATACGCAGTGTTTAGCTCAAATCAATTAGACCATATATAAGACGAAATTAAAGAAGGAAAATTTATGAGTGGAGATTTCGAAACTCTTGAAATTAATCAACCAAAAATTAAATATCTAAAACCAGAAGACAATACAGAATGGTTAGACAAATTAATTAATAATATTGAGGAAATGAAGAACAAGATATCAAAAGATTCTTAGAAATTTAAGAAAGAAAGTTTTTTATTAGTTCTTTAGTTTAATTGAGAAACAATTCAAAAAAGATCTAAATTTTGTATTTAAGGTAACCGCTTTTTTGTGAGCATTATTCAGAATAAGAGTCCGACTATTTTTTTATGCAAAAAAATTTAGATGAAAATTCTTATGAAAAAAGAATTGAAAATATAGAGAAAGGAAAATCTTATTTAAAAAGTAATGGATTTTTTAAATCAAAATCTAATCTATTCGAAGACATACAAAAATTTATCTATAAAAGGTAATTTAAAAAAATTTTTACTTTTGATTAATTAAATCTCTCCATAAGCAAGCCATCACATAAAAGAAAGAAAGCCTTGAAAAGGATAGGAGAAAAAAAGAATGTGCCAATTTTCTATAACTAAATTAATCCCAATAATCCTGCAGTAAAACCAAAAGCCACAAAGAATATGAACTCAATCAAATCTCTTGGGGCAGAGTTCATAAATAAACCGATTTGAGTCATAATTTTATGACTTAAGAGAATCTTTTAAATCAAACTTTTCAGCTTTTTCAGTTTGACATTCAGTATCATCTTCAGCGCATTTGATTTCAGCTTTTTTGTTCATGTGGCTGCTACAACCACCTGCAATAACTGGGGAACCAGTTGTAGCCGTAAAACTAGTTAAACATGCAAATGCGATATAAGGAAAAAGTCTTTTCATCTAATTGTTACTTTATGTAAACTTATTATGTTACATAAAAAGCTCAACTGTGAGTAGCTGATAATTTGACAGCAATTTATATAGTCATCTTTATGATGTACTAAGATCGCGTGCACCCCATAACGCCCCTCACTTTCCTAAATAGAAAATTTGATGGATAATTAATTCATATTCACAGAAGTTATCCAAACTTTATTCAAACCCTATATATTCGCCGAGATCCCATGGTACAAATGGAACCTAGCTACTGGCTAATGAAAAGTACACCCGTCTAGCTATTACTTGGATTTCAAGGATTCGTAATTTTTTATCCAAACTTTATCCAAACTTTTACAGACTAAAAAACTAACCGATATTGAGTTCGGTTCGAAGTAAAAAAACCCTGAAACTATTAATCTCTTTGATGAATAGTTTTTAAATAACAAAGACACAAAGCACAAAAGCTACATTAAGCAGCAAGCTAAGTGTCTTAGAAGAGATCTTCATTAATAAAAAAGGTTTTTGTACTCGTGTGTAGGAGCGCGGGGTTAACCTTGAAACCGCTAGGTTCAAGTCCTTACTAAAAGGATAAGTCCTTAGACCACTTATACCTATAAAACACACTCATCACAAGTAAAAAAACTTGGTTGACAGTCGATCTAACATAGAGGGATAAAACCCTCTTTTTTAATTTCTATTAATACATTTCTCTTAGTATTATTAGTTATTGCAGCCTATACAAACTTATTTTTAACTATAAAAAATAGGAGAAAATGAAACGCTTACTACTTACCTTGCTTATATTCTTTTCTTGCTTTTATCTTATATCTTCGTAAGTATGCGTATATAGGCTTTCACATAGGGGTTGACGATTATGAAAATTCCAATCGAAATGATGAAAGAAATTAGAGAAAGTGGGTACGATAAAAAACTTGTATATACCTACATAAGAGAGCTATTAGACAGCGATAAAGAAATTAAAGAAAACAACAATCTAGAGCTTTTAGACAATTACTTATTAGACAAAGATCTAAAAGAACCTACTGCTGAGATAGTGATGGCAGCAGAGCTTATAGACAACTACATGACAGATAAAAGATTTATGAGAGAGCTTGAAGATAGGGATGAATTTGATGCTGCTTAATTAGATAAAGTACTTATTTTCTTTGATTTATTTAGAGGTTATTCTTTTGAGCAAGTAACACTTTTAAAAAAATGATGAAACTGCTTATGAATTTCAAACTAGTGATTTAAATTAAATTTTAAACTCTTTCTTTAAATGATTTTTTAAAAAGAGTATTTGGTTTTTCTGAAGCAGTTTTCTTAAGATATTCAGGAATATAACTATATGAAACTAATTTCTCATCAGCATTATGAAAGTAGTTTTGAAATTCATTAAAGTACTTCTGGGTTAGAGTGAGAGGTTTTTTAATCTTCATTTTTATTCTCCTGATTAGTAATGAAAATATGGAATTTCTTCTGATGGCTTTGGAACAAAAGAACAAATTCCAAATTGCATGCATTCCATTTGGTCATCATTTAAAGCTCTCGAGTTTGAATTCCGACCTGAGAATGTATCTAGAAAAAAATGTATTGTATTTTGTATCTTATGTTTATTAGGATTTCCGTAAGACATGATTAACCTCCTTGATTTTTTGAAAATTTTTAAACCCTATTATTCAATAATGCAATAGGGGTCACTTTGTGATTTGCTGCAAAAAATTGTTTTGCGTAGATAGGCTTTTTCATATTTTCTATAAATACTTTGAGTTATAAAAACTCCAAAATAAATAAGTAAGACAGTCAATATGAGTAGCTCTAATCCTAAGTTGGTCATTTGATTAACCTCCTTTGATTTGAGTGTTATTTAGTACGTTTGATATATAAAAATCAAGCGTATGAATACCTAAAAAAATATCAAGTAACAACTTTAAATAACTTCGGAACTAAAAATATGACTTTAATTTTGATACTAAATTTTAAATAAATCAGCATAATTACGGATATACAAAAAAAATTATTCGTACTAATTTCCAATTAATCAAACGGAGGGATTAGAAATGATCGATAGTCCACCAGAGAAGTTTATTAGATTGGTTTAAACAGCCAACTAAATTATCAGCAAGGATCAAAGATTTAGGTGCGTTGTTAATTTATTCCCAGACATAACTAAGTACTAAGTGAAGAGATTGTTTCCTAAAGGCGGGAGTACAATCTCTTTTTTTTAGCTTATTAAAAGGTGAGATTACTCATAGAGATTCATAAAATTTATGCTTAAATATTCGAGATTCTTATTCAACTTATAAATGGTTTACTCACAAGCAAAAGTTATTGCAGGTGGATTAGCTCATATCCCAATAGTCATATCAGTGTTTTATTTTATAATGAAAACCTTCAATAAGAGAGCATTAGAATTTGCTGAAGCGAATAAATCAATAAAAATAAAGTCAAAAATAGTAGAATCAAAAACTGAAGCGAAGCCATTGATTGCAGTGAAAGCAGAAACAGAAGAGGTAAAAGAAACCGAAGTTAAAGAAGAGAAAGCAGAAGCTATAAAGGAAATCTCAAATAAGCTAGAAGAGATTGAAAAAAAAGCAGAAGATGTAAAAGAAAAAGTGAAAAAGAAACAGAAAGATAAGAAAAAAAAGAAGAAAAAAAAAGATATGAAGAGAGATTAATTAATTGAAAGGATTGTCATCCAATTTGCATTCCATTCATATGGTAGTTTTTGCTCAAGCATTTATGCTTTGGGGTTCTCAGCACTATATTTCCAGAGTCGATAGGAGTATAAATAATTCAGGAGTCAAAAGCACTTCATCGACTTTGTGGACACTGAGGTGCATGACTTGAAGAGGGCGAAAAGCCCTCTTATTTATTTAGTTAAAAAGATAGATCATAAATACCAAATCACATAAATAAACATCATAATAACTTTGTATCAACATGAACGTAATGAATAAAATTTAACATTGCTATAGTTGAGGTGCGTGGTTAATATTGGCATCGTTCCGCTGATATTCCCGCCCGGATTTAAACCAATTAAATGTTGATCTAAATTAGAGAATATTGAAGACCTCTTTTTTAATGGATAAAAGATTTATAGCTGAAAAGATAATGATTCTTCTGATTTCTTTAATTGCTTAAAGAATGGAATTACTTCATCAAATATTTCCTCCGTGGCATATATACTTAGACGTTTTTCTGCTTGGTATTGGTTTATATGTTTATCTAAGAATTACTAAAAAAATAAATACAAAATAAATGAAACGCTTAATTTTTTTTATCCCCTTTATGGCTTTGACGTGGGGTTGTGCCAATACAAGGTCAAATGACCCCATACCACCCATCACTTTCCTAAATAGGAACTTTGATGGATAATAAATTTATACATAAAAAAGTTTGGATAACACGTCCTCCAAGCCTTAAAAATCGCCGAGATCCCTTGATATGACTGAAGAAAAGTTTTGGCTAATGAACAATGTGCCAGCTTGCTATGACTAGGTTTTTTGAAATTTCTTAGA
>QCTA01000020.1 GCA_003211335.1 Prochlorococcus sp. AG-670-O11
TGCTGAAGTCTGGCAATCATCCTTCAAAAATTTTAACTACTGAAAAATGGCTTGATAAAAATGAGGATCTTTATAAAAAGATTGATCAATCATTAATAAATGTCGTATCAGAGGAAGTTTTAGCTTCAGCGGTATCTACAAAAAATCCTGATGGAGTAGCCGCCTTGGTAGAGATTTCATCAATACCTAATTTTGACTTTAATAATATTGATGATGACTTTATTCTTGTCCTTGATAGGATTCAAGACCCCGGGAATATGGGGAACCTTTTTAGAACAGCTTTAGCTGCTGGTGTTAGCAAGGTATTATTAGCAGGGGGAGCACACCCCTTAGGACAAAAAGTATTACGAGCATCTAGTGGATCTGTTTTTCATCTCCCATTTAAAAGATTTGATGGAGGTGAAGAAGAAATAATTAATTCTTTATTGTCATCATTAGATCAATTTTCAAAAAACGGGTTTCAAATAATTTCTACAAGTAGCCATAATAAAAATCTTTATAAATCTCAAAAACCATATTGGGAAATTGATTGGTCTAAACCAACCGCTCTTATATTGGGCAATGAAGGTAATGGTATTCATAAAAAAATTCAAGAAGCTTTTAATGAAACAATTACTATTCCGCATAGTGAGCTTGTAGAATCATTGAATGTGGCTTGTGTTGCAGTTCCATTATTACTTGAACGAAAAAGAGTCACATATACTTCTACTTCAAGAATACAAAAGTGACTGATCCAAATTTTGACTTTGATTTGATAGTAATTGGTGCAGGATATGGAGGATTTGATGCCGCCAAACATGCTGCAGAAAAAGGTCTTAAAGTTGCCATCATAGAGTCTGGAGATATGGGAGGTACTTGCGTAAATAAAGGATGCGTACCTTCAAAAGCTCTTTTGGCAGCAAGTGGAAAAGTTAGAGAAATAGCCAATTACGAACATCTAGCAAAGTTTGGTATTCATGCTTCCCCTGTTAGATTCGAAAGATCAAAAATTGCAGATCATGCCAATAATTTAGTATCAAATGTTAGAGAAAATTTAACAAAAACCCTCAAAAGAAGTGGAGTTGAAATTATTTTAGGATTTGGAAGACTTGAAGGTAATCAAAAAGTAGGAGTAAGAGATAACAATGGAATTGATAGGATCTTTACCTGTAAAAATACAGTTCTAGCAACAGGTTCTTCTCCCTTTGTACCTCCTGGAATAACCTTAGATAATAGAACAGTTTTCACAAGTGATGAGGCAGTAAAACTTGAGTGGCTCCCGAGATGGATAGCCATTATTGGAAGTGGATACATAGGTTTAGAATTCGCTGATGTATATACCGCTCTAGGTTGCGAAGTTACGATGATTGAGGCTTTGGAAAATATAATGCCAACCTTTGATCCGGATATTACAAAAATAGCTAAGAAAAATCTTATTCAATCAAGAGATATTGATACGAAATCTAATGTATTTGCGACTAAGATCACCCCTGGATGCCCTGTAAAGATAGAACTAACGGATGCAAAATCAAAGGAAATTGTAGAAAACTTAGAAGTTGATGGCGTTCTTGTAGCTACGGGGAGGAGTCCTAATAGTAAAAATCTCAATCTTGATTCAGTTGGTATAGAAACTATAAAAGGTTATATTCCTATTGATGATCAAATGAGAGTTTTAAATGGTGAAAAAATAATACCTAATGTTTGGGCCGTTGGCGATGTTACTGGCAAACTTATGCTTGCCCATACAGCAGCAGCTCAAGGAACAATTGCCGTTGAAAATATATGTGGTGAGAATATTGAAATTAACTATATGAGTATTCCAGCTGCAACCTTCACTCATCCTGAGATAAGTTCAGTAGGCTTATCCGAAAATGATGCTAAAGAAGTAGCTACCAAAGAGGGTTTTACTTTAGGAGTTGTGAAGAGCTATTTTAAAGCTAATTCCAAGGCATTAGCAGAATTAGAAAGCGATGGAATTCTTAAGTTACTTTTCAATAAAGACAGTGGAAAAGTATTAGGTGCCCATATCTTTGGGATGCATGCAGCTGATTTGATTCAAGAAATTGCAAATGCAATCTCTAGAAAACAAGATGTAATGCAACTATCTACTGAAGTACATACTCACCCTACTCTTAGTGAAGTAGTTGAGGTTGCTTATAAACAGGCAGCTTCTCAAGTTAAATAAATTGATTTGTTTATGGAAATACGACGTAGGCCACCAAATCCAACAGTCAGAGTAGAAAATTTAGAATATGCTGTTCCTCATAGAGAGGCAAAAGCAAAAAATATTCTTGAGGAAATTGTTTGGCACAAAGATACTGAAATCAAAAATTTTAAGAAAATAATCTCCCTTGAAGATCTAATAAAAAAACTTGATAAACTTTCTCCACCAAAAGATTTTTTTCAAAGCATTTTACATTCCAAAATTAAACCGGGAGTGATTGCTGAGATTAAAAAAGCTAGTCCTAGTAAAGGTGTTATTAGAGAAGATTTTAAACCAAAAGAAATCGCTTCTTGTTATGAAAGGTATGGCGCCTCATGTATCTCGGTATTGACTGATAAAAGGTTTTTTCAAGGAAGTTATGAAATACTTCAAGATGTCAGAAGAGCAACTAATCTGCCTTTGCTCTGCAAAGATTTTATTATTTCTGCTTATCAAGTATATAAAGCGAGAGTATCTGGTGCTGATGCAATATTATTAATTGCTGCGATCTTAAGCGATGATGATTTGGTTTATTTGAAGAAAATTGCAGATAATTTAAAGATGAGTGTTTTAGTTGAAGTGCATGATGGTCAAGAACTTGAAAGAATATTGAGTTTGAAATCATTTAATTTAATAGGAATAAATAATAGAAACTTGAAGACTTTTAAAACTGATCTAAAAACATCAATAGGAATAATGAGTAAATATTCTGATATATTTTCAAAACATAATATTCTTCCTATTAGTGAATCTGGAATAAATAACTCTGATGATTTAAAAACTCTCAATTCGATAGGAATAAAGGGGGTTTTAATTGGCGAAAGGTTTATGAGGGAAAGTGATATTGAAAATTCTTTTAAGAAATTATTTAACTCAATTTAATTAAAGCTGGATATTTATGCTATAAAACTGAGTATTGCTAAGTTGTATTTTATATATCAATGCAGGTTGTAATATTAACTGGAATTCTTGCTGGATTTATTCATGTGGTAAGTGGCGCTGATCATCTTATTGCAATGGCTCCATCATCGATTACGAGTCCAAAAATTGCGGCGAGAAATAGTATCTCATGGGGCTTGGGGCACTCTTCAGGAGTAATCTTTTTAGCCTTTCTAGCAATTTTTATAAAAGCTATTACCCCTTTAAGTAAATTTTCCAACTTTGCTGAATTTTTAGTTGGAATTTCTCTTCTTATTGTTGGATTCTTTGCGATAAGAAATTCTTTACATCTAAACCTTCACTCTCACTCTCATCAACATAATGGCGTAGCTCATCATCATTTGCATTTTCATAGTGAAGGCCAAAAAAAACATAATAAGCATTCTCATGCATTGACAGGACTAGGATTACTTCATGGTTTAGCAGGTGGCTCTCATTTTCTCGCAGTTCTTCCAGCATTAGCTTTACCCATTCCTAATGCATTTGCTTATTTAATTTCATATTTGAGTGGTTCCTTAGCAAGTATGGTTTTATTTACTTGCCTAATATCTGTAACAACTTTAAATGCAGGTCAAAAATTTATTAGAAGGTTAATAGCTTTTGCTGGTGGATTATCTTTTTCTATGGGCTTGTTTTGGGTCCAAAAAAGTACTTCTCTATTTTTGTCCTAGAATATTTTTTTTATTTTTGAAGTAACTATTCCAATTACTTTTTCATTATTAATTAATCCAAATTTATTGCTGTCATCACTGTATTCAATATTATCCCCAAAAACTTCGATACTATTTTTAATGATACTTTTTACTCTTTTGATTAACCTAATATTTTTAAGAGGATGATAGATAATTACTATTTGACCAACTTTCAAAAGTGATTTGTTTTTTATATATTTTTTAAAAAAAACCATGTCACCTTCTTTTAAAGTAGGCAACATGGATTGACCTTTAACGGTTGCTATTTTTCTTAGACCAAAAAAAAATGCAATTAAATCGTAAAAACTTTTAAAAATAATTGAACTAGCTAGCTTTTACAAAAGCATCACTTCTGCCTTTTGATTCCCAGAAGATATTATGTATCTTTTCTACATAACTCATTAATTCTTCGGCTTGAGCAAGATCAATATTTACTTTACAAGCACTACATAATTTTGCTGCTTTCCAGATTGTTTCATGTAAATCTGGATAAGTTTCTAAGTGAACAGGTTTAAAATAATCTGTCCATAGGATTAGAATTTCTTTCTTCGTTTCTTTAGCCTGCTCTTCTTTAACTGCTACAAATCTGGAAAACGTATTACTGTAAGCAGCCCAATCTGCTGAGTCTGTACTTGAAGGAGGAGTAAGCGCAATTAGCTTCTTTGTCATTGCTAATACTGCTTCAGCCGCGACTCTTGTAGAAGCGGGGTCGTAAACACCACATGGTCCATCACAGTGTGCATGGACTTCCAATTTGGAACTTTTATTTAAAAGAGAATTGAATAATTTAGTTAACATTCGTTTTTTTATATTTGAATATATCTTACTTCTAGATTAACTAAATTGAAAAGTTTTAGATGTTATTTCTTACTTTAATTGACTTTTAATAATTCAACTTCAAAAATTAAAGTTGCATTTGCAGGAATTACATTTCCTGCTCCTCTTGATCCGTATCCTAGCTCAGGAGGAATTGTTAATTTTCTTTTTCCACCAACTTTCATTCCTGCTACTCCTTCATCCCAACCCTTAATTACTCTCCCTGCACCTAATGGGAAACTAAATGGCCCCCTGCCAATACTGGTATCAAATTGGGTCCCATCTTCCAATGTTCCGGTATAGTTTACAGAAACTGTTTGTCCAGAGTTTGCTTCATCTCCCTCTCCCTTGACTATATCTACAATAATTAAACCACTGTCTGTAGTTCTAGAGTTGCTTTCTTCTTGTGTTTCTTCTGCCATAGCGAAAAGTATTGGGTTTGGATCTGATGGATCTAGTTCAAATATATTGGTATTTGAAACATTAGATGATTTTGTAATAGGTGTTCTATTTACGAATTCAGTTTTTGATTCAGCTGCTTTAACAACCTGAGGGGAGTTAAATTGACTAAACAGAGTTAATGAAATGCAAAATACAAAGATCGTAAAACTAATTAGAACTTCTTTCACTTAATTTTAAAAGTCACTATATTCAATACTACAGAAAAAGGTACAATAATATATGTTTTAAAAAAAATTAGAAATTTTATATTGTTAATTAATACTCAAAATAAAACGTTTAATAAATATTTTTATCCATGCTTGGGAGGCATCTTTGGAGGAATTGCTACATCAACGCACTTTTGGTTACTTTTTATGCCTTTATCCTTATTTATTTTATGGAGTAGAAGCGATAAAAAATTAGCAAACTTTCTTTGGGGGTTTTTCTTTATTTTGGTAAGTCATTCTTGGCTTTATGAACTTCACCCACTGACCTGGTTAGGTTTCTCATGGATATCAAGTTTAATTATTTCCATTTCAATCTTGTTAGGTTGCTCTTTAATAGGAGGAATATTGGTTTATTTATGGGGTCTTTTAGGTGACAGAATTCTCCAAAAAAAAGATATTTCTAAGATGAACTCTTTAACATTAACTATAAAAGTTTTATTGTTATCTTTTTCCTGGGGTATAGGTGAGTTCATTCTTTCTCAAACTCCTCTTTTTTGGATAGGTTTGGGTGAAGGAATTGTTCCAGGAGATATGTATCTTGCGGGTTTAGCAAGATGGATTGGTTCAAGTGGTTTATGTGTAGTGCAATTAGTTATAGGTTTCTGGATATACCTAATTTATGAGAATTGGAAAAGAAAATATCATTTAAAAAAAACATTCCTATTTGGGCTTTTGATTATCGTTTTTTTACATTTTCTAGGAGGTTTAACAAACCCAATCAAAAGAAATAATGACTATCCAGTAGCTCTATGGCAAACTAATATGCCAACAAGAGAAAAAACGAACTTTAAAAATCAATTCATAAATGATAAGTTGATCACTGCTCAAAAAATTGCTCTATCCAATAATGCAAAATTCCTTGTTACACCAGAAGGGACTTTGAATAATAATTTCAATTTAAATTTCAAAAGCAAAATAAGGATGTTGGCAGGAGGTTTTAGAAACTCTAAAAATGGCCTAAGAAGTTCTTTGCTTGGATACCAAATTGGGGATAAAACTTATTCATCTTTTATTGATAAATATAGACTGGTACCCTTGGGGGAGAAAACTCCAGGATTCTTAAATATATTCTCAAGAGGACTATCGTCAGTAGGAGGTATTCAGCAAGGATCAGATTCAAGGTTTTTTAAATGGAAATTTACTCAGCCACTTGCAATAGCAATTTGTTATGAAATTACTGATGGATTTAAAATAAGAAATGCTGTAAACAGTGGTGCAGAACTAATAATTTCAGCAGCTAACTTAGATCCCTATCCGAGGAAGCTTCATGATCAATTTCTATCTTTGGCCAGAGTAAGAAGTATAGAAAATAAAAAAGATAACATAATTGTCTCAAACACTGGGCCTTCAGGATTAATAAGTGAAGAAGGAAAAATAATTAAACTCTTTGACCCTAATACTGAGCAAAATGATGTTGTAAATCCTAATTTTTCTATTGAAAAAACTTTCTATACAACATACGGGGAACGCCCTTTGTTCTTTTTGTTTTTGTTTTTAATAGGATTAAATTTATATTTTGGAAAATTCACAAATTAATCCGCCTCCTAATAAAATTTCATCTTTATAAAAAACTGCTGCTTGTCCAGGAGTGATAGAGCTTTGGTTATCTTCGAAAATTAATTTAAACTTTTTGGTTATGTTGTCTTCATTTTTTACTGGAATTAAAATTCCTTTTACGGGTTCACTACGATATCTTATTTGTGCTTCTACTTCTATTTCTTTTAAAGGTGCTTCAATTGAAACCCAGTTAACTTCTTTTATTATGGCTTCTCTTTTAAAAAGATCATTTTTATTTGCGACATAAACTATATTTCTTTGTTTATCTAAACTTTCTACATATAAAGGCTCTGGCCAAGCAATACCCAAACCTTTTCTTTGCCCAATTGTGAAATGTTGAATACCATTATGAGTCCCAAGAATTTCTCCATTAATATGCTTAATTTCTCCCTCTTTAGGTTCAATATGATTATCAATAAATTTTTGCATAGATCCATAATGTTCAACTAAACATAGATCTTGACTCTCTGGTTTTTTTGCAGTTCTAAGTCCTAATCTTAAGGCCTCTTTTCTTGTCTCTTCTTTTTTAAGATTTCCGAGCGGAAGTATTAATCTGCTTAATACCTCTTGGGAAAGACTGTAAAGAAAATAACTCTGATCTTTATTTCTATCAGCCCCCCTTAGGAGTAAGAAATCCTTGAATTGGAAATTTTCAGAGTTTTTGATGTTCTCGCAAGAAACTTTTTGAACTCTTGCGTAATGACCAGTAGCAATATAAGTAAACTCTTTTTGTTTAATAACAAAATTGAGCATTTCTTCAAATTTTACATTTTTATTACACATCGAGCATGGAAGTGGAGTGAAACCGGATTCATATCCCTCAGTAGTCTTTTTAACAACTTCCCTTTCAAAAATTACTCTTGAATCCAATATATTGTGATTAATTCCTAAATCTTCACATAGACCTGCAGCGTCAACTAATCCTTCGGAACAGCATGAGCCCTCTCCTTTCATTAACCAAAGAGTTAGGCCTTCAACTTTCCAACCATCTTCTATAAGAAGGGCTGCAGATAGTGAACTATCTACTCCACCTGAAAGACCAACAATTATTTTTTTTTGTTTTTTAGATTTATTATTTATAGAAGAACAGTTCTCTAATTTTTTATCCTTTAAAGTCTTTAACATGGAAATTTAAAATTTTGAACAGTTTTTAATTGCTTTGAACTAATTATGAAAGAAATTGGATGGCCAACAATTGACTCTAAACATCTAGTTGTTTATTCAAAGCAAATGTTGGATTTAGAGAATGAAATTTTTTCTCAAGGAATGCCTCAAGAGGCGTTGATGGAAAAGGTTGGAATTCAACTATCTAAATGGCTTTTGAAAAGAAAATCTCTTTTAAAAAAAGGAGTAATAGTTTTTTTAGGTCCTGGCCATAATGGTGGGGATGGGGCAGTAATCGCTAAAGAGCTTTTTCTAAAGGGATACCTAGTTAAATTATGGTGCCCATTTACTTTAAAAAAAACATTAACGATTAATTATGTAAATTATCTTACATCTCTTGGAGTAGAAATATTAGGAGAACCTCCAAATCCTGAAGGAAAAGACTTATGGATTGATGCTATTTTCGGGAATAATCAAAATAGAAAAGTTGATGAGGAATTAATTGAATTATTTAATAAAAAATTTAAAAAAGGGTCTGGTAAGGTTGTAAGCATAGATGTTCCAACGGGTTTATGTCCTGATTCTGGGAAACCCTTCTCAAAAAATGCTGTAAAAGCAAATTACAATTTAGTTATTGGACTAAATAAGATTGGATTATTACAAGACGCCGCATTACCTTACATTGGCGAATTACATCACATAGATATAGGTATATCGAGAAGTCAATTATGTAAATTAGAAAGTAAGATTTTAAAAATTACTTATCAAGATTTAAAAACCTTTAATCTTCCTTTATTACCAAAAAATTCTTCTAAATATAAAAGAGGTAGAACATTATTAATTGCGGGAAGTGAAAGATATCCTGGGGCAGCACATCTAGTAATAAAAGGAGCTATTTCAAGTGGAGCGGGGTTTGTAGCAGCAATTCTCCCTGATTTAGTTTCAAAATTAATTTGGCAAGTTGAACCAGAAGCAGTAGTTGTAGGAAAACTTAGTAGCGATCCAAATGGAAATTCAATTTTATTCGATGCCTTAAAGGATATTGATTTTTCTAATTATGATTCAATAGTTATTGGCCCAGGAATTGGCTTGAATGAGGATGATTGGGAAAAATCAACACAGTACTTATTAGATTTTAAAGGTTTATTGATTCTTGACGCGGATGCACTTAATAGAATTTCTAAATCAAATTTGGGACCTAAATTTTTCTTAGAAAGAAAGTATGAGACTTGGATTACTCCTCATGATAATGAATTCATGAGGTTATTTCCTGAGATTGAGTGTACTAATAAAGTTGAACTAGCTATAAAAGCTGCTAAAGAATTTGATATAAATATTTTATTAAAAGGAGCAAATAGCGTCATTGCCAATAATGAAAATGCATGGCAACTTTTTGGAACTGATTCTGAGACTGCAAGAGCGGGTTTAGGAGATCTTTTGTCTGGATTTATTGGTGGATGTTCAGCAATAGATCTGTCTTATTTAGGAGATAACATTAAGACTGAATCTTTAGCAAAATACGTTTTTTTACACTCTTTTGCTGCATCAAAGTGTAAAAAAGGATCAAATGCTTCTTTAATAGGGGACCAGTTATCTAAATTAATGAGAAAAACAAAAACGAGGCTAATGTTATGAAAGAAACAATTATAAGGAGTTTTTTATAGTTTTAAACACATAACTATACAATTTATACCTGAAATCTGAAGCAGGTATTAAGTAATCGGCTATTTCCACAAAAGTGTAGGAAAGTTTTAATACCTCAATCTAGGTAAAAAATGGCTTCATCAGCAACAACATCAACTGAACCACAAAAAAGAAGAGGTAATGATCCTATTAGTTGGTATCTATCTAATATAGGTCGTGTTCCTTTATTAACTCCTGCTGAGGAAATTGAATTGGGTAACCAAGTTCAAAAAATGATGGTTCTCACTGAAGATGGTCAATTAAACGAAAAAATAAAAGAATTCACTCCTCAAGAAAAACGAACAATAAAAATTGGAAGGAGAGCAAAAGAGAGAATGATGAAGGCTAATTTAAGATTAGTAGTTAGTGTCGCAAAAAAGTATCAAGGAAAAGGGTTAGAACTTTTAGATCTTGTTCAAGAAGGTTCTTTAGGTTTAGAGAGAGCAGTTGAAAAGTTCGATCCGACAAGAGGTTATAAGTTTTCAACATATGCCTTTTGGTGGATACGTCAAAGTATGACAAGAGCTATTGCTTGCCAATCCAGAACTATTCGTTTACCTGTTCATTTAAGTGAGAGACTTGCCACTATTAGAAAAGTTAGTAGGGAATTATCACATAAACTTGGAGCAATGCCAAGTAGAATAGAAATTGCTGAGGCAATGGAAATAGATGTAGAAGAACTTGACGCTGTTTTAAGACAAGCTCTATCTACAAGTAGTTTGGATGCACCGGTAAATGGAGATGATGGCAGGAGTTTCTTGGGAGATCTTATTGCAGATAATAATAATGAAGAACCTCTAGACCAAGTTGAGCAGAAAATGCATCAAGAGCAGTTAGGAAAGTGGTTAAGTCATTTAAGTGAACAAGAACAACATGTTCTGAAGTTAAGATTCGGATTAGATGGAAACGAAAGACATACTTTAGCGGAAATAGGAAGATTATTAGAAGTATCTAGAGAGAGAGTAAGGCAGGTTGAACTGAAAGCTCTTAGAAAACTAAGAAATCTAACCAGAAAATTACCCAGTGGGATTTAATCTAATCTTCAGCCCAAATATATTTAGTTAATTCGTTAGAAGGAGGTTCAGGAGCTTCTAGAGCTTTTTTAACAGACTCAGAGATTTCTAAATCTATTCTTTTTTCTATACTTTTTAATTCGTCTTTTTTAGCAAAATCACCCTCTATCATCTGATTAGCTAATTTCTTAATGGGATCTCTTTTAGCCCAGAATTCTTTTTCTTCTTCAGCCCTTAGTTCATCTGGATCCGCTAAAGAATGCCCCCTAAATCTGTAAGTTAGACATTCTAGTAAAGTAGGTCCTTCCCCTGCCCTTGCCCTTTCAATAGCACGTTGTGCAGCCCCCCTCACGGCTAATACATCCATTCCATCAACTTCTTCACCATGCATCCCGAAAGCTGAAGCTTTTCTCCATATTTCTGGGTTACTTGTTGCTCTGTCATGTGCCATTCCTATTGCCCATTTATTATTTTCAACAACAAATATTATTGGCAATTTCCATAATTGAGCCATATTCAAACATTCAAAAAATTGTCCATTATTACAAGTTCCATCTCCAAAGAATGCAGCTGTAACAGAGTCGCTTTGATTGTCACCTGCAACTTCTTTTTTGTATTTACTTGAAAAAGCTGATCCTAAAGCAACTGGAATACCTTCTCCGATAAAAGCATATCCCCCTAATAAATGATGCTCTTTTGAGAACAAATGCATAGAGCCACCTCTGCCTTTACTACATCCTGTCGCTTTACCAAATAATTCGCTCATTACTTCAAAAGATGGGACACCTGCACTAAGCGCATGAACATGATCTCTATAGGTACTGCAAAACCAGTCATGCTTTCTTTTCATTGCACCTATTACACCAGTGCTGATTGCTTCTTGGCCGTTATAAAGGTGAACGAATCCGAACATCTTGCCTCTGTAGTACATTTCAGCACATTTATCTTCAAATCTTCTCCCCAGCGTCATATCTTCATAGAGAAATAATCCGGTTTCACGATCTAACTTAGCTTTTTTAAAGTCCTGATGATTTGAAATTCTCTCTACGTGTGTTTCCAAGAAAATACCTTAATGAAGTTTTGATTTGTTAACATTCTAAGCTTCAATGGACGATTTTTATGTTTTTTTTTAATAACTCTCCAAGACCTTATGAAAAAAAATTATAAATTGATAAAATTCAGCTAAAGGATTTTCAATAGGATATTTGTTTGGAACTTCCATTAGACCACTTTCGTTTAATAGGCGTAAGCCCCTCAGCAACATCTGAGGAAATATTAAGGGCTTTTCAATTGCGCTTAGATAAAACTCCTGATGAAGGATTTACTTATGAGGTTTTAACTCAAAGATCAGAACTGCTTCGTCTTACCGCAGATTTACTTACAGATCCAGATAGTAGAAGAGATTATGAAAATTTATTACTAAATGGAGCTTCAGGGTTAGATTTATCTTCGAATAAAGAGGTTGCAGGATTAATTCTCCTTTGGGAATCTGGCTCTCCTAGAGAAGCCTTTAATATAACAAGAAAAGCATTGCAACCCCCTCAAACCCCCGCTTTGGGGAGTAGTAGGGAATCCGACCTTACTTTGTTAGCTGCTTTGACATCCAGAGATGCTGCAATACAAGAGCAAGATCAAAGATCTTATTCAAATGCGGCAGATTTCTTACAAGAAGGTATACAGCTTCTTCAAAGAATGGGAAAACTAGGGGAATTACGGAAAACTCTTGAAGAGGATTTAGTCTCACTTTTACCATATCGAATTCTTGATTTATTAAGTAGAGATATAAATGAGAATGAGTCGCATAAAAAAGGTTTAAGTATGCTGGAAAATTTAATAGTCAAAAGAGGTGGCTTAGAAGGAAAAAATAAATCTGAATATAATAATTATCTAAATCAACAAGATTTTGAATGCTTCTTTCAACAAATTAGGCCATACTTAACTGTTCAGGATCAGATAGATTTATTTTTAGAATTACAAAAAAGAGGGTCAAGTGAAGCAGGATTCTTAGCTTTTTTATCTTTAACGGCAATTGGTTTTGCAAGAAGAAAACCTGCAAAATTATTCGAAGCTCGGAAAATATTAATAAAATTAAATTTATCAGGGCTTGATTCAATGCCATTAATAGGTTGCTTAGATTTGCTTTTGGCAGATGTTGAGCAATCCTCAGCAAGGTTCTTAAGTAGTTCAGATGAAAAGTTAAGAGATTGGTTAAATAATTATCCTGGAGATAAATTAGAGGCAATATGTATTTTTTGTAAGAATTGGTTAGAAAATGATGTTTTGGTTGGTTATAGGGATATTAATTTAAAAAAAATTGATTTAGATTCTTGGTTTGAAGATAGAGAAATCCAAGAATTTATTGAGCAAGTAGAAAAGAAATCAAAAAGAACTGTATTAAATCCTGGACTACAAAATCAACCAAAATTTAAATCTCAAGAATCTCCAAAAGATTTAAGTACGGAGCCTGATTTAAATTCCGATAACTTTGAAGAAGGTAGATTACCTTTCCCTGGAGGAGTAAGAGAGGATGATCAAGAAGTTACTGAAGAAAATATTTATAAAGAGGAGATTATTAAAGATAAATCAATTCAGATTTATAACTACGCATTAGAAAAGTTTGCCTTATTAAAGTTTATGTTTGGAGAAGCTTTAGAGAAAAATAAAATATTTAACAAATCTCCCTACTTAACATCTCTCTATGTTTTTTTTATTTTATTTGCTTTTGGACTAGGTGTAGGATTACTACGCAATAATTTCAAAAAACAACTGCAGGGAAAAGGAATTATTGAAAACACACTTTTAATTAATGAAAATAAGAATGTCTTTAATAAAGCTTTAAATCAAGATGATGACAAAAGTACTCTCGATAAATCAAAAATTATTATCTCTAATAATATAAATAAAAATTCTTTTTTAGTAGAAGAAATCACAAGTGCTTCTCCCTCCTTGGAAGAAATTACATACTTAATTAAGGCATGGCTGGTTAACAAAAGTAATTTTCTAGCAGGAACAGGTGAAATTAATTTGTCAAAGATTGTTCAAAATGATTTAATTAATAGACTTAAGAACGAAAGACAACTTGATATTCAAAAAGGTATCTACAAAAATATCGTTACTAGTATTGAAAATATTGTACTTGTAAATCAAACAGCATCCAGAATAGCAGTATCAGTCGACTTGAAATATACAGAAAAAATTTTAAAAACAGATGGAGAATTGATAAATGAAACAACTTTCACACCTTTTTTGAAAGTTAAATATATTTTAGGTTTCTCAAATAACTCCTGGAAATTAGTTGACTACATAAGTGGTGTTTAGGATTAGATTTATTATCATCTATAATAATCAAATAAATAATTATAAATAATGTTTGATGAACTCTCTTCACGCTTTGAAGACGCCGTTAAGGGTTTAAGAGGTGAAGCCAAAATTAGCGAAAATAATATTGATGATTCTTTAAAGCAAGTTAAAAAAGCATTATTAGATGCTGATGTTAGTTTATCGGTGGTTAAAGAATTTGTTTCAGAGGTAAAAGATAAAGCTATTGGAGAAGAAGTCGTAAGAGGTGTTAATCCTGGACAGAAATTTATAGAAGTAGTTAACAAAGAATTAATAAATATTATGGGAAATGAAAATTCCCCATTAAACGAAAAAGTGACCCCACCTACTGTTATTTTGATGGCAGGTTTACAAGGTGCTGGGAAAACAACGGCAACAGGAAAGTTAGGCCTTTATTTGAAGGAAAAAGACAAAAAAGTTTTATTAGTGGCAGCTGATATTTATAGACCTGCAGCTGTTGAACAACTTAAGACAATTGGTAATCAGTATGATTTAGAAGTTTTCTCAGCGAAAGAAAAAGGAAGTAAGCCTGAAGAAATAGCGAAAGATGCTTTGATTTATGCTAACGCAAATAATGTAGATACCTTAATTGTTGATACCGCAGGAAGATTGCAAATAGATGAATCAATGATGAGTGAAATGGTTCGAATAAAAGAAGTTGCAAAGCCTGATGAGGTTTTGCTGGTTGTGGATTCTATGATTGGGCAAGAAGCCGCTGACTTGACGAAGTCATTTCATGAAAAAGTGGGGATAACGGGTGCGATATTAACCAAGTTAGATGGCGATTCAAGAGGAGGAGCTGCACTTTCAATAAGAAAAATAAGTGGAAAACCAATTAAATTCATAGGAACTGGTGAAAAAATAGAAGCATTGCAGCCATTCCATCCTGAGAGAATGGCAAGCAGAATTCTTGGCATGGGAGACGTATTAACACTTGTTGAAAAGGCACAAAAAGAAGTTGAGCTTGCTGATGCGGAAGTAATGCAAAAGAAACTTCAAGAGGCAACTTTTGACTTTAATGATTTTGTTAAGCAAATGAGATTAATGAAGAGAATGGGATCACTTGGAGGCTTAATTAAATTAATACCAGGGATGAATAAAATTGATGATGGAATGATAAAAAATGGGGAAGAGCAATTAAAAAAAATTGAATCAATGATCTCTTCTATGACTTTAGAAGAAAAGCAAAAGCCAGAAGTCCTTGCGGCTCAACCATCAAGAAGACAAAGGATTGCACAAGGCAGTGGATATCAAGCAAAAGATGTTGATAAAGTACTTGCTGACTTTCAAAGAATGAGAGGTTTTATGAAACAAATGTCAAATGGTGGAATGCCAGGAATGGGTGGAATGCCAGGAATGGGTGGAATGCCAGGAATGGGTGGAATGCCTGGAATGGGTGGAGGGAATGGTAATAAATCATTTAAAAAACAAAAATCAAATAAAAAGAAAAAAGGTTTTGGGGATTTATAGTTTATAAATAGCTACCTTTAAATGATATTATTAATGAAACTGTACTAATTTAAGATGATTAAATTGCGCCTTAAGCGCTTTGGAAAGAAAAAAGAAGCAAGTTTCAGGATCGTTGCATGCAATAGTACTTCCAGAAGAGATGGAAGACCTCTTCAAGAATTAGGTTTTTACAATCCAAGAACTAAAGAAACTAGGCTTGACACAGAAGCTTTAAGAATCAGGCTTACTCAGGGAGCACAACCTACCGATGTTGTGAGAACTTTATTAGAAAAAGGTGGATTATTAGAAAAGAAAGTTAGACCTTCTATAGCTATTGGTAAGGCTAAGTTGGAAAAAGAAAAGATT
>QCTA01000021.1 GCA_003211335.1 Prochlorococcus sp. AG-670-O11
ATACAGAATTGATCTTTTATAAAAAGTTGATTAAAAGATATTGAATATAATCTTTCCTTTGCCTACTCATCTAAATCGCATGTCAATTCACATTGATTCAGTTCAGCCGCGGAAATTCTATCCAAAATTCTTAGCATATCAATCTCAGAAAGATCTCCATTAGAGTTCCACTTTAAAGTTGTTTTTCTTTGAAGAGAATATCTTTTATTCATTTTTATTTCCTCCTTTAAGATGAATTTCTACACAACGAGTAATACATTCTTTATGTCCATCAACAATGCTGCATTCACTTATGCATTCAAAATATGAATCTAGGGTATCTTTTCCTGCTATCTGATTCGAAGAAAAAAACAACTCATCCATAATTTTTATCTCTTAATTTGGAATGAGATATAGCATAACTTTAAAAATTAAATTTTGCTTTGTTAAGAAAATTCGAATAAATAAGTATTAGTTACTAGGTTTAATTGTTGATTTATAAAAAGCTCAAGGCTTTCTTTCTGACTGACTTTATTGGATAAATTTTTACTCAAAAACTTAACCTTACTAATTTAAATTTTTACTTTAAGGTTTATTCTTTTGCAACTTCTCTGCTTTAGATTTACAACTATCTGGATCCCAATCTTTTTGGATATCTTTTATGAAATTAAAAATAAATTCATCAGGACATTCAAGTTCTTTGTGCAGATCATTTAACTTTTGATGTATATATTTTTTAGTACAGGAAATTAATCTCTCTTTTTGATAATTTGTAGGTTGCCATTTTTGATTATTCATAAATAATATTTCTTATTTACTGATTCTTATATTCTTATTAGTGATATTAAAAAGTAAATCAGCATAAAGACTGATTTACTTTTTAAAAATCTTGTTAGATGATAGTAATGTACTTTTTAGATTTTCAAATGAGATCAATTATGAATTGGGTTTCTAAAATGTTAGAAAGCATGGCAAGTGCTTTTATTCATCCTTTTAAAAATAACTTACCACCATCTATTGGAGCTCACGCTTATAGTAATATTCCTCTAAAAAGGAAAATGAGAAGAAGATTAAACTAGTATTTAATTAATTGGAATTAGGTCCTCGTTCTTGCTGTCCCAGATAATATATTTAAAACATTTTGGGAAGTCACTTAGTTTGAGAATTTTTGATTTTTGTAGCAAATGTATATTTGCTTCATGACAAGCCCTTAAATTGTAGTTAGGAATTCTTTCTGATAGATGATGAATACTATGGAATGAGATATCAGCTAAAAACCAATTTAACCAATTTGGGATATCTAAATTGCTGCTACCGAAAATAGCACCTTCTAAAATGTCCCAGTTCTTTGTATTACTTGCATATGCATTTTCATAATTATGCTGTATGAAAAAAATACATATAAAAATTGCTGCTGAAAAAGTTAATATTAGTGAATAAAAAGTTAAGAAAAACATGGTACCTAACCATTTACTCATAATTATCCACCCACTTATCACAATAATATTGTTTGCTATTAGATCAAATAATTCATCAAAATTGTCTCCATAATCAGAAAAAGGAGGTTTAATTCTCGATTGAATATTAAAAATTTCTAAATAATTTCCTTTTATAATTTTGATAAAACTTTCATTAATTAAAGATTTAATAAAATTAAAGATGATTAAAAGTAATCCTAATCTAGCTTTTATAACTAAATAAAAGAAGCCGCCTGGCAAAAGCATTAACCAATGTCTGGTTATTTTATAAATAAATTTTTCACTTTTAGTAAGATCCTCATAATCTTCTAGGCTTAGAACATCTACTGGACCTTTGTAAATTTCCCAATTCCCATTATTCCTATGGTGGAATGCATGGTCATTAGCCCAAGGTTTATGAGGTATTCCATTTAACAAACCCAGAAAAAAGCCAAATAAGTTATTCAAAGAACGTTTTTCAAATAAGGAATTATGCCCACAATCGTGCATTAATGAGAATGTTCTAGAAGATAAGAGGGTAAGAAGAACAAGAATTGGAATCAATAAAACTCCTTTGGTAATTTGTAAAAGAGGAGAATATACTATCTTAGAGACAATTATCCAAAGAGTAATTATAGGTATAAGAGTAGTTATTAATTGATATGAAGCTTTAAAGTTATTCCTCTTTAGATATGGCTTTAATATAAAGTCAGATCTCTTAATTTGATTCATATAAGATTTCCTTTTGTATTATTTAATTAGGATAGTCGAGTTAAAATTTATCGTGGTTAAATTTTAAATTTGCTAATATACGAGACCCATAAAAATAACTTTGTTATTAGTTCATTGGATTGAAGTTTGTTTTAAGGAATTACCCATATCTATTAATGTTTTTTCCAATGAAATTGGTTCCCAATTAAATATAGAAATAGTTTCTGTTATATCAGCATCGTAAGATCCTCTATTAACCATAGCAGCCATACTTTTCATCTCTTTATTAAATGGTGCCAATGAATTTATCATTTTTGTAGGAATAAAGTTTTTGGGTGCTTTTTTATATCCAATTTTTCTTAGAATATTAGAAATTTCCATAATATTGATCCCTTGGGGAGAAGTCGCAATTATTCTTTTATTATCACTTTGGTTATTTTTAAGAGACTCGACATGTAATTTAGCGACATCTCTTACATCTACGACAGTAAAATAAGCATCTGGAAGTGCTGGGAATTTACCATTAATCATTTTTGAAATAAGTTCTGCCGAAGCCCCATCAACATCATCATTAAGCACTGGCCCGAAAACCATTCCAGGATGAATTGTTGTTATTGAAAATGAATGTTCTTTGTCATTATGAATAAAATCCCATGCAGCTTTTTCTGCAATTGTTTTACTTTTTACATAAGCGCCAACGTTTTTTGTTGTATCAGTCCAGTCTTTAGATGTACATACCTGCTTATTATGCCCATAAGCAATAGCAGCCATAGAAGATGTAATAACAACTTTTTTGATTTTAGAGGAATTTTTCGAAGCATTTAATGCCCTTAAAGTTCCTTTCAATGCAGGGTTTATAAGAAGAGATTCCTTTTTTGGCTCTTCGATAGTAAAAGGAGATGCAACATGAAGAAGATAATCACAATCTAAGGCTGCCTCGTCCCAACCCTCATCATCTAAAAGATCAAGTTGGCAAAATTCCAGCTTATGATTTTCTGAATAGTTCTCAAGAGTTTTTCTCACTTCATCTTCTCTTTTCATATTTCTTAGAGATCCTTTGACGGCATAACCTACCTTAAGTAGCTCATGTATGCAGTGAATAGCAATAAATCCAGATGCTCCAGTGACTAAAACTTTTTCCAAAATAATCTAATTTCATTCCTAATTAA
The DNA here is from genome assembly GCA_003211335.1 of Prochlorococcus sp. AG-670-O11. The sequence continues at coordinate 3,317 of QCTA01000021.1, forward strand.
TTATGATGCATTACTCTGTACAAAAAACCAAAAGTCTTTCTATTTATAAAGTTTTTAGAAATTTATTTAAAATAATAATTAAGAATTGAATAACGAAATAAAGATTACTCAATTATTATTTTTTCTGCCATAACGTCTATTCCTTCGTGGATAAAGATCTCTTTTCTCAGCCTTATTAACTCTGATTTCTCTGCCCATCCATTCAACATCTTGTAAATCATCAATCGCAGTTTTTTCAGCACTTTCATTAGTCATTTCAACAAAGCCAAAACCTCTTTTTCTTCCTGAATCTCTCTCCAAAGGAATTGTACATTTTGTTACTTTACCATAAGTATTGAAAAGGTCTTTAAGGTCTTGCTCTTCAGTTTCCCAAGATAAATTTCCAATAAAAATAGTCATAATTCAAAAGAAATTATTTTTGAAGTACTTGTAGTAGGAATCAATACTAAATTAAATATGTTAATTAGACGTTTATTAGTTGTCATTATTGTATATCAATTTTTTATAATTCTATTATTAGTATTTAGTTAATACATTTATTTTTAATGATTTTAATATCTAGAGAATAAATTCTTTAGACATTGTCCTTAATTGATCTAAATTTAATTTATTTAAATATTCTATAATTTCGGTAGAACCTTGCCTTGATTTAAGATTTTGGCTTTCGTAGATCAAACTACTAGATATTAATTCTACGAGATGTTGTTTATCCATATCTTCTTATAAGACATTTTTTTATATTAAAAACTATAAATCTTGAATTCCAGACCTAATTATTTTCTAATAACTTAAAAAAGTTTTTTAATTTTAGGGTTATTTAAATTTAATAAATAGTTCGTAAATTTTTTATCTAATTTTTTAAATTTTTTAAATCTTGATCTATTCTTTGCATTCTTTCATTGAGTTCTTGTCTTTCCTTTAATAAAGAATTTTTCTTTTGTTGGAGTTCCCTATTAAAAGGGGAATTAAAGTATTTTTGATAAGCTAGAAAAAACACTGCTATGGCTACAAAAATACCAAGTGCTCCAGTTATTAATAAAGGAGATGATGGAAAATCGTAGAATGGTACAGAAGGCATTTGATCTATAAACTTTTATCTTAGCTTTTTTTTGATTTAAAAAAAATAATATAAATACCTAAATTTTTTTTAACTTATTATTCAGAATTTAAATATGAGTAATTGTACAGGTGCCAAATACTAAATGAAGATTAATCATTAATGTAGTAAATGTTATTTTAATGAAGAAAATAGTTAAAGAAAAGAATAATAATGAATCTGAATTATGGTTTAATTGGTTGACTAGAAGACTGAATTCTTATGAGGCTTTTGAAGACTTTGCTGCAGGTCAAGATCCGGAAGAAGTAGCAAAGAATTTTATTGCGGTTAATAGTTTGGGGATATCTGATATTTTTGATCAATTTGATGAAGAAGATAAAGATACATTTGATCAATTTCAAAAGTTAACTGAATGTGAATGGCATGTATTCAGAATTCTAAAAAAACAATTAGACTTTAGAAATAAAGTAAAGTTTGTAGATTTTAAAAAAAGTAAAAAAGTAAAAAAGTAAAAAAGTAAGAAAGTAAACTTTTTAAATCGCTTAAAATCTTTAGTACGGGTTAATGAACCTAAATGTTCGGTTAAAACATAAAAATTAGACACAATTGTGATCAACTTTTATTAGGTTAGTTGTAATCAATAAATGATATGAAACATCTAATTAGTACTTTTTCTATTCTTAATTTTAAAAAAAATTTTAATAAAAATTTAAAAGAAAATAGTTCAATTAATAATGAAAAATTAGTTCATTATCGTAGGGATCTTGACTCTATAGGTTAATTTCAAGGTTTTAAATAAATTTTGATTTTCCATTTTCCGATTTCCCAAAACCCAACCATATAAACCATACCAACCATCCTATAATTGGTATCAAATTTATAAATATCCATTTCCAATTCTTTCCAAAGTCTCTTAATCTTCGGATATCAATAGCTATTTGAGGGAGAATACATAATATTCCATAAAGGTTGAAACCAAATGTTCTTAAAAATATTGGAATAGTAAAAATAGATATTGTAATATTAGCCAATTGAACCCACCACCAATCAGATCTTGTTGTTTTGCTATTAAAGTCTGTAGCTTTAAGCCAAAATTCTTGATAAGCCTTAAGAATATTTGTAAACACTAGCTCTAATTTTTTCATTAAATTGAATACATTCTAATTTAGAAATTATTCTCTTAATCACTTTATCTTATATTTATTTTTAAAAATTAAATAGGGTCAAATAAATTCACGCTATTTTTACTTATATTTTTATTTTTAGTTTGATTTTGATTTGGTAATGTACAAAAACCGTCCTTACAAATAATATTTTCTTTTTCAATTTTCATTGACTGAGAAAACGTTATATTTTTTGAATTATTAGGAGATTCAGTTTGCATTTATATAAAAATATTAGAAACATTATTAAATTAATAACTAAATTTATTTATATAGGCAACAAAATTAATTATTGTTTACTTCTTTTTTTGATTAGGGAGGTCTCTCCAAAAAAGAGCCATGATATAAATAAATAAAGATATAGAAAAGATATAAAGTAGAGAATTAAGATGCATTTTGATTTTTCATCGGATAAATTTATTAAGAAACTTTGAATCAAATTAAAGTTCATATCTCTTTAACTTAATTATATTTTTAACATAATTTATAGTTTTATTTCTTTTAATTTATAAAATTTATTTGATGAAGAAAGGGTAATAAGAATTTTTTATTTGTGCTTTTTACTTATTTCTTTAAGAGATTCATTGCCTTCTCTTAGAGTTTTAGTTAATAACCAAGAAAAAAAGCAGAATAATAAAATTGCCAGTAGTATTAAAGATATTAAGGAAGTATTCAATTTATATTGAAATAAAACATAAGATTATTTTAAAAACTCTATGAACAATATTTCAAGAATTATTTAATTTGAGAGCCTGAATAAGCAGGAATCATCATTCCGCCGTCTTGATCATCATTATCATCATCAAATCCACCACCTAGGAACAACTCAACCAAAACTAATATTGCTATAGGGTAGAAACACCATAAGATTGCTGAAAGAGGACTAAATGATGAGGTTGTTGAATAAATTTCTGTCATATAATTAGATTAAACAAAAATTTTGTAAATTGTGGATGTTTTGATTTGTTGTCTCTCTTAAAAGTTGCATGAAATACAAAATGAAAAAATAAACTTTTAATATTTATGTAGAGGGTTTAGAAAATAATTCAACAAGAAATTACCTTCTTATACAATTTCCAAACAAAAATTTTTTTCTTAGATATTTTCTTGGAATTATTTAAGATTTACTTCTTGAGATATATCAATGTGACAAATGCTACTTAATAAAAATTGTGGAATTTGGATTAAAAAACTATTATTTATTTTGATTTTACAATTTTTATGTTCTCATTCACTTTTGACCCCTTAGCTGCAATTTTTGGTATTGCAGGATTAGTAGGATTTGTTTTTTATGTATCAGCGGCTAAAGGAACTTCAAGTATTAATACAAGTGCTAAAAAGGGTCTTTAAGTTTTTAAAACTGAAAAATATACTAAAAGTATTATAAATAATCAATATCTTTAAGAAAGATTTATCAATCATTGATTATCCCATTGTTTAGAAATAAATATAAGAAAACTCTCGATGTCTTCTTTCGGGCAATTAGTTTGATTTTGTAAATTAATACATGTTTGCTTTATTGTTTCGAAGGCTTCTTTTACTGTTTCGTTTTTTTTGATAACTTCGAAATATTCATTGTCAGTGAAAGTCATAAAAATATAAGTTTTAACAATTAACTTACTAATTAATATTAGCTTATTATAAAACTTGGTGAATTTATGGGGAAAATCTATTCCCCTAATCTAAAGTGTTTTTTTAAGCTTTTAATTATTTGCCATTCGCAAGAAAGTCCTTCAGGAAATTCAACTAAGTCGCCTGATTTAACTATATAACTTTCTCCTGATTTAGTTTTAATTTTTGCTTCACCTTCAATTATTAAACATATTTCTTTCTCCCTGTAATTCCACGAGAAATTACTTGGTTTGCACTCCCAAATAGGCCATTTCTTTATTCCATACTGGATAATTACACTTGCGCTGCAGGGCGATTTGATAAGAACTTTCACTAAAAAAACCTCAATATACTTAATTATAAATAAATCCTTAACTAAAGTTATATTTGAAGAGTGTTAATTAATTTACAAACTTTTATTTATTTTTCTATTAATATTAAAAAAAAATTATTTTATTAATGGACGAACTCTCAGTTCTCTCTATTTCAATATCGATAGCATCAATAGGAATATATTGCTTATTTTTCGCTTCAAGTGATGATGATGATCAAGATGGAGGTCACTTGGTGAAGTCTGCTCAAAAAATCAACTAATTTAGGTAAAAAATATACTTAATAAGGATTTATAACCTATAAAGCCGAAATAAATACATGATAAGAAAATTAAATATACTTCAAAAATACCGAGTGTTTTTTTCTTTAAGATTCTCATATTGAAAACGTTTCTAAAATAATTTTATTTGTTGTTTTTTTTTATAACATGAGTATTTATTACATAGATTTATTTTTATAAAATTATTAAACATAAACCTAAAAATAATAAAGAAGTAAAAAATATTATACTTTTTGTTATCAGTCCTTCTTCTTTTGTTGCGAAAAAAAGAGAAATTACTGGAGATGTACTAAGTAAAGTCCATCCTATACCTAAAGGAAGAGTCTTAAAAACAATTTGTTGTAGCAATATTCCTAAATTTGTTCCTAAAAATATTGAGAATAAAAATCTTTTTTGGGCATTATTATCTAATCTCTTCAAGAAGAAATTAACTCTAAATTTTTTTATGGTTATTAAAAATATTATTGCTCCAAGTAACCTGAGCTCTGTTGTTTGGAAAGGAGATAAATCTCTTTCTAAAAAGACTATTCGAGATAAAAGACCCCCTAAAACCGCACATAAGACTGATAAAAGAGGAAATATAAATTTTTTTAAATTATTTTCTTCTGTAATATTAGTTAGATTATTTACTAAAAGATTAGTTTTTTGCCTAAGAAGAATGAAAAGTGAAACCGATATAATGACTATCCCTATGTAAGATCTAAGTGCTAAATTTTCATTAATAAATATTTCACCAGATAGTGTGGCTAACAGTGGGGATAATGTTTCTATAGATAGAGTTCTTCTTGTCCCAATTAATTGTAATGACTTTATATAAAAAGTATCTCCTAAACCTATTCCTACAACTCCACTGAGCAAAAGAATAAGAAATGACTTTAAATCAATTAAATTGTGAATGTTGATAAATGCTGGTAGAAAAATTAGAAATGCGATTACATTTTTTACCAAGTTAATGTCTATTGATTTATATTTCTCAGTCTGAAATCGCCATATAAAGCATGCATAAGTCCAAGATATAGCTGCCCCAAAAGCAGAAATTATTCCAATCAAAATTAATAATTTTTAAAAATTTTTACTTTATAAATTGTGTTACTCCTAAAAAGAATACGTATATAAGAATCAGAAACCCTGGAAGATATTGTATTAAGGACTTTAATTTATTAGTTTCCATGATATTTAGATTTGGTATTTGTATTTAAACAATATAAAGTCTCCATGAAACCAATAGATACTGATTATTAAAGAAATTACACAAGGTTTAATACTTATAATAAATAAGGTGATTATAAATCTGGTAAATAGGTGAGAATTTATTAGGAAGTAAAAACTTCTTTTTCTTATATCCAATTGCAGGAATAAATATGTTGAATCTATCACTAAGTAATTACTTTATTTAATAAAATATCTATTAATAAGGTAACTCTATAAATAAAATGAACATAACCAATAAATACGAGCTTTCATTAGGTCTTGAGCCATTTGATGTTTTAGGTTTTAAATCTGAAAAAGAACTTAATCAAGAAATTTCAAAGCTTATTAAAGTTAGAAGTGAATTTAAAAGCAAATCTAAAGTTATATCTATTTAAAATTATATTGTTAAACTTTTATTGATAATATTTTTAAAAATTACTTTTTCTATTTGGATATAAACTTTCTAACTTTCTTCTCCTTTCTGTTTTCTTATTAATTCTTTCTTCTTTCTCTTTCTTTTTTATTTCATCGTTTATTTTGTTTTGTCTATATCCAATCCAAAGGAGTATCCAAATAATTGTAGTTAATAGTAAAAGAGCCGTATATTGACCCGTCATTGGAAAACTAGCTTCGGAATATTTGACGTAGGAAAATAAAACAACCATTAAACTAAAATAATGTATAAAAAATAGTTGTGTGCGCATAAACCATAAATTTCAAAAAGTATTTAGCGATAATTCTCAAAATTTCAAATTAATTTAGTTCGAACTCCAAAATTTTTATGTGAAATCTTTTCTTTTTTAATGAATTGAATTGCTATTATCAAAATAATGAAAATTGAGCACTTACATTTTTGACCCCTTTCAATTTAGTAGTAGTTGGTGGTGGAGCAGCAGGTTTTATGACTGCAGTAACAGCGGCTGAAAATGGAGTTAAAAGAATAATAATTCTTGAGGGTTCTGCAAAACTTATGGAGAAAGTAAGAATAAGTGGGGGAGGTAGGTGCAATGTAACAAATGCGTCATGGATACCTAATGAGTTGGCAGAAAATTATCCTCGAGGTGGAATTAAGCTTTTAGAGTCATTTAATCGTTTTGCTGCTGGAGATGTATTTGATTGGTTTGAGAAAAGAGGATTAAACTTAAAGATTGAGGATGATAATAGAGTATTTCCAATATCCGATTCATCTTTAGATGTAATTAGTTGCTTAAAAAAAAATGCAATTACTAAAGGTGTAGAAATATCAACTAAATTTTTTGTAAAAGAAATTTTTAAAACTCCAGATAACTTGTTTAATCTTATTAATAGTGATAAAGATGCGATAATTGCAAAAAATATAGTTCTTGCTACTGGTGGCCATCCTAGTGGACATAAATTAGCTAAAAACCTTGGACATGGCATAGTAAAACCTGTCCCATCCCTTTTTACTTTTACTACTAAAGAAAATAAGTTGCACGAGTGTAGTGGAGTATCAATTAAGAATGTAGATCTTGAAATTCAACTAAAGAATCAATCTTTTAAAAATAGGGGGGATTTGCTAATAACTCATTGGGGTTTCAGCGGCCCTGCCGTTTTAAAGCTCTCTTCAATAGCTGCGAGAGAGTTATTTGAACAAAAATATAAATTTAAATTAATTATTAAATGGTCAGACTTGGAATATGAAGAGTTAAAAGAAAAAATAAATAATCTTAAATTAAATAATGGCAAATTAAAATTAATTAATTTAAGGCCCCTGCCATTGTTAACTAAAAGGTTGTGGGTATTCTTATTAAATAAAATGAATATTAATAAGGATAAGAAGTGGGCAGATCTACTTGCTAATGAAAGAGAGAAAATGATAAATAGTCTCTTAAAAGATAAATATATTATTTCTAGCAAAGGCCCATTTGGGGAGGAATTTGTCACCTCAGGGGGAGTATCGATTAATGAAGTTGATTTTAAAAGTATGGAAAGTTTAATATGCCCAGATTTGTTTTTTTCTGGAGAGATTCTAAATATTGATGGAATTACTGGGGGTTTCAATTTTCAACATTGCTGGACTAGTGGATGGCTTGCAGGAAAAGCAGTTTCAAACTTATTTAACAAAGTAACAAATCAATAAGTTTATCTTTTTTTTATTAAGTATTGAAAGGAAAAAGGTTTTTAACCAAAGTTTAATTTTAAAGTTGACAAACTCAAGAAGAATAATGCGAAATCTAATTCCTACACAGGAAGAAGAAGAAAAAAAAAGGTTAAAAGCATTAGCCGAATATCGGATATTGGGAACCAAACCAGAATCATGTTATGACGACATTACAAAAATAGCAGCTTCCACATGTGATGTTCCAATATCATTAATGACTTTAGTTGATAGAGATAAGCAATGGTTTAAGTCAAAAGTTGGCCTTGAAATTAAAGAAACTCCAAGAGATTGGTCATTTTGTACGCATGCAATAAAAGAAAATAATCCATTAATCATTAAAGATGCTTTTCAGGACGAAAGATTCATCAACAATCCTTTGGTAACTAATGATCCTAAAATAAGGTTTTATGCAGGATTTCCTTTAAGAAATCGAGATGGCAACAAACTTGGAACTCTATGCGTCATTGATAGGAAACCGGGTAATCTTTCCCCTAAGCAATTTAATGTAATGGAATTATTATCAAAACAAATAGTTTCGTTCTTGGAGTTAAGAAAAAAATCTCTAAATTTATTAGATGCATTGTCTACTTTGCATAAACAGGAAGGGATATTGTCAGTCTGTTCTTATTGCAGGGAAGTAAAAAATAATGATGGTGATTGGATGCATTTAGAAAAATATCTCTCGAAAATAAGTGATATCAGATTTAGTCATGGAGTTTGTGATGTTTGTATGGAAAAGCATTTTCCTGATGTAGTTGAGGTATGGAATAAAAAAGACTCTTTTCAGGAGGGGCAGAAAAGGTTTTTAGATTCTTAAAATCTAAGACTTACTCTTTAACTGATAATATTTTTGGACGAATATATATATAAACAGTTAGGATTGTATAAATTTTGACTTACAAATGTTAATAGGAACTTTATTTACTGGTGAGATAGCTAAAAGTGCACTAGTTGCTTATATCCATTATTTAGGGATAATACTTTGCTTTGGATCCCTTTTATTTGAAAGGCTGACTTTAAAAGTTGATCTTAATAGAAACCAAACTATTTCAATGGTTGTTGCAGATGTTATTTATGGCTTAGCTGGGGTTGCAATATTGGTTACTGGAATTTTAAGGGTTAAATATTTTGGACAAGGAGGTGATTTTTATACAGAAAATCCAATTTTTTGGATTAAAGTATCCCTATATATTTTGGTTGGATTATTATCTTTATACCCAACAACAACTTATATTTTGTGGGCGATACCATTGAGTAAAAATAAATTACCTGAGATCTCAGAAAAACTTGTAAAAAGATTTAGATTTATCATTACAACTGAATTAGTAGGTTTTGCAACTATCCCTCTTTTCGCGACTTTAATGGCGAGAGGCGTGGGTCTTGGTTGAAAAAAAAATTTTATGGAAAGAAGTTGTTTAATTAGCACAAATAAAGAATATAGATGGAGTTTAAGTTTTAAAATAAATAAATCAAATAAAGAAATAATTTTTATAGGTTTAAATCCATCCCTATCAGATTTAAATTATATTGATAATACAACTAGGAAAATAGTCAAAATCTGCCAAAACCATAATTATGGAAATCTTAAAATAATAAATCTATTCGCTTTAATTTCCAAAACACCTGATAAATTATTAACTCATAAGAAACCTATTGGCTATTTAAACAATAAGTTTATAAATAAAAGTTTAAAATACTGGTCTGAAAATAAAAATTGTCACTTGTGGTTGGGTTGGGGTAACAACGGGATCTTTCTTAATAGGAATTACAAAATTTCTAAAAAAATAATGAATTCTTATTCAATAAAAAAAGATAATTTTGGTAATCCTTTAGGTCCGCTTTTTATAAAAAAAACAAAAAAACAAAATCCTATACACCCGTTATATTGCTCTAATAATTCAGTACTTCAATCAGAATCTTCATTAAAGTTCTCGTGATGTAAAAAGCTAATGCTATTCTTTTAAAAATATGTTAAGTTTTAGGAAAATTTAAAATATGAGATGAAAATCTCTAAACAATTACAAAAGCTAAAGAATTTAAATGTTAAAGCAGAAAACTGTTTAACAAGAGATGAGGCGAAAAAAATTATTATTAAAGCAACAAAGGCACAAAGTAAAATTACTTTTTAAAAATAATTTTTATAATTTTCATTTCTCTCAAATCCCATAATTGGACTCTTTAAGAAAGATAAATAAAAATTTTATAAATTTTTCATAAATGATTAGATGGCTTTAAATATTCTCAAGTTCAGAAAATCTAGTGAAAGATTTAAATCAAATAGAGAGTGGCTTGATTCAAAGCACTCATTTTCTTTTGCAGAGCACAGTGATCCATCCTGGGATAATTTTGGAAAAATTAGAGTAATTAATGAGGATATAATTTCTCCTAATTCAGGTTTTAATACTCACTCTCATTCGAATATGGAGATAGTCACAATAGTTATAAAAGGGGAAATTACACATAGAGACTCGTTAAATAATTTAGGAATAATACATGAAGATGAAGTGCAGGTTATGTCTGCAGGAACAGGGATTTCTCATAGTGAAAAAAATGAAAAAAATACAGACTGCAAATTATTTCAGATATGGATATGTCCCGATGTGCAAGATCTCAAGCCGTCATATAAACAAATTTCTATTAAGAATACTTCTGGGAATATTCTGATTATTGATTCTCTAAAAAAAAATAATTATCAGCTTTTTATAAATCAAGATATATCTATATGGCGGTGTAAATATAACCTTTTAATTAAAAAATATTTGCCTTCAGAAATAAAAAGATTTAATTGGATGCAAATAATAGAGGGTGAATTGTTAGTAAAAGATAAAAGTAATAAATTAATTAAAAAGCTCTGTACTGGTGACGGGTTGGGATTTGAGATTTCTGATTTTAGCGATATAGAAATTCATTCAGAAACTTTCGTCGATATGCTCTTATTTTCGATGCCGAAAATATAATAATTAATCTAAAGAGTCTTTCTTAAATGCATTTAGAGCTTGTAATGCCATGTTGAGATGCACTTCCATAGCACCCAACGCAATTAAGGAATTAGAAGATTTATCTTTTAATAAGTTTTTATTTCGCTTAGAAATTGTCTTGATGACATCTTTAGTTACTTTCTCCCAGTTGTTTATTAGTTCGTCGAACTCTTGTTTTTCTAAGCTATCAGTATTTATTGCGTCATCAGAGGAATTAAGATCTTTTTGTGCATTTAGCATCAAATAAGTTAATTTTTTATGGCTTATTGATTGAGGTAAATTGTTAGATTCACTCATGTTCCTGTCAAACTAATAACTAAAATTTAACTAAATAAGAAAAAATTTGCTAGTAGTGAAATGGTTGTAATGACCGACCTGGAATTGTCTCAACTAAATTTTTAATGCGCTAGAAGCTTGAGATTGAATTTTTCATGGATTAATTTCTTAAAAATATCTCCTCTTTGGGCATAATCTCTAAATTGATCAAAACTCGAACATGAAGGAGAAAATAACAAAGTTTCATTCTGATTATTGTCTATATAAGAATAGGCATAATTGATTACTTCTGAAAGATTATTAAAAGTCAAGATATCATTCTTAAATCCTCCCTCAAGGATCAATTTTTTTAAAGTTTGCGAGCTTTCGCCAAAAAGAAATACAGCTTTTGCTTTTTTATTAATAATCTTTACCCATTCAATAGAATCACCATTTTTTAACCTACCCCCAGAAATTATTATGGGAGCTCCTTTAATTGTATTTATACCTGCTATTGAAGATTCAAAATTGGTAGCCTTACTATCATTGATTATTTCAAGTTTATTGAGTTGGAGGATTGTCTCCATTCTATGTGGAAGTTGTTCATAGCTAACTAAAGCATTCTTTATAATCTCAGGGGATAATCCAATTTCTCTTGCAGCGGCTATAGCTAGTAATAGATTTTGAGAATTATGATTACCTTTCAATTTAAAGTTTTTTAAACTCAATAGTTTTGTCCCTCTCTCCACTATAAATTGTTCATTATTTATCCAATAATCACAGTGATCTGAATCTGATTCGTTAGAATTAGTAGTTATCCATATTCCATTTGAAAGTGATTTAAAGTTTTCTCTTAAATATTTATCGTCGTAATTGTAAATTCTAAATTCTGATTGTTTTAGTAAGCTATTTTTTATCTTGAAATAGTTATCAAGGGTTTTGTGACGGTCAAGATGGTCGGGAGTAAATGTTGTCCAAATTCCAATTTTGGGTTTGATGCAATGTGTTGCTATTTCTATTTGATAACTGCTTAATTCAGCGACTAACCAATCAATATTTTTGCTTTTTGTTGAGTAAGCAATTTTGCATAAAGGGGTCCCAATATTACCTGCAAATGGTGCAAATAAATTATTTTCTCTAAGTATATGACTTAATAAGTGAGTAACTGTAGTTTTCCCGTTAGTACCAGTTATCCCAATCCAATTTATATTTTTTAAACTTTCCCATGCGATATTTATTTCTCCTGTTACAACGATTTCTCTTTCTTTAAGTTTGATTATTGTTTCATGGTCATAGGGTATGGCTGGACTTATAACAACCGATTCAATATGTTTAAGAAATGGAGAAAACTCATCAAAT
>QCTA01000022.1 GCA_003211335.1 Prochlorococcus sp. AG-670-O11
TTGTAAAGTTCCTACTTCACTCTGACCCCAAATTAGTGAAACAAGATTTGTGTTATTTTTAATTACTTCATTAATATTTGATATATTTATAATCCCATCTCTATTAACTGGCCATTTATAGATTTCCCAACCTTTTCTTTTTAGCTTATTTGCTGCAATTATCGTGGCTTGATGTTCAACATTAGAGATAACAACTCTTCCACAATTATATTTATCACTTAGATTACTAAATACTAATGATGTGGACTCTGAAGAGCCTGACGTAAAAAGAATATCTTCTGTATTAGCATTTAAAATTTTTGCTATTTTAAGTCTTAATTTCCCTAGGTACGTCGCACATTTAATTCCATGTTTATAAGTTGACGATGAATTACTCCAATAGTTTTTGTAAGTAGAATTTATTTTATTTAATACATTCTTAGATAATGGAGTTGTTGATGCATTATCAAGATAAATATACTTATTGACCATCTATTTTAGAATATATGTTCCAGAAAAAACTTTTTTTGCATTACCAGTCATCAAAATTTCATCCTCTGATCTAGACCAATTAATTATTAGATTACCTCCTGGTAGATTTATTGCTGTTTTTGAATTACATAAACCTAGTTTGTATGCTGCCACATGTACAGCACAAGCTCCTGTTCCGCAAGCTAGTGTTGCTCCTGATCCTCTTTCCCATACAAGAACGTTAATATTATCTCTATTAATAATTTGTGAAAAATGAACATTTGTTTTTTCAGGAAATAATTTATGTTTTTCAAAAACTGGACCTAAAAGCGAAAGTGATATTTGAGTGATATCTTCAAGAAAAAATATCAAATGTGGATTTCCCATCCCTACTGCATATCCCTGTTGTTCAAAATTTCTTTCTTTAAAGAGATATGAAGGAATTGAATTGATTTTTGTTTCTATTTTTGTTGGAATAGATTTAGTTTCTAATATTGGTTTTCCCATTTTTACAGTAATTTCACCTTTTTTATATTGAGCAATTTTTATACCAGCTTTTGTTTCGATTCTATATTCAGAAACGCTATAAGATCCCTTATTGGAATTGTGTAGATATTGAACTAAACACCTGATTCCATTTCCACACATTTGAGCCTCCGAACCATCAGAATTATAAATAATCATCTTTGCGTAATTATTTCTATCAGGTTCCAAGATGAAAATTACGCCATCACCACCTATCCCAAATTGTCTATCACACAAATTTTTTATATCGATAGTTTTGTCAGATAGAAATTTTTTGAAAATATTACTATTTCTGGAATCAATTATTATAAAATCGTTGCCATTACCATGATATTTTTCAAATATTATATTGTTCATGTAAAAATTATATATCTAATAAATTTTAATTATAAATTAAAGCTTTTAACAATCTATTTCTTTTTATAGAATCAATATTAAAATAATATTTTACTAAAGCTAAAATAAGTGATTACTTCTGAAAATACAGATAACAAAGCAATTAATTTATATAAACCATCTGATATAGAAGGTAAATGGCAGAAAATTTGGGAAGACGATAACTTATATAATACAGATGATCAAGCAAGTAATAAAGAAAAATTTTATGCCTTATCCATGTTTCCTTACCCTTCAGGAAACCTTCATATGGGTCATGTGCGCAATTATGTAATAACAGACTTAATAGCACGATTTCAACGATTTCAGGGCAAAGTAGTGTTACATCCGATGGGCTGGGACGCATTTGGTTTACCTGCTGAGAACGCTGCGATAGAAAGAGGAATAAATCCTGATAAGTGGACTAAACAAAATATCGCTCATATGAAATCACAATTAAAATTATTAGGTCTTTCTGTTGATTGGAATAGAGAATTTGCCACTTGTGATGAAAATTATTATGTATGGACTCAATTTTTATTTTTGGAATTACATAAAGCTGGTCTTGTTTATCAAAAGGAGTCAGAGGTGAATTGGGACCCAATTGATAATACTGTTTTAGCAAATGAGCAGGTTGATTCAGAAGGCAAATCATGGAGATCTGGAGCGATAGTTGAAAAGAAACTTTTAACTCAATGGTTTTTAAAAATTACGGATTATGCAGAAGAGTTATTGCAAGATTTGGATAAATTAAATGAGTGGCCTGAAAGAGTTAAGATAATGCAGGAAAATTGGATTGGTAAATCAATAGGTACAAATATAAATTTTAAAATAAAAGAATTTAAAGAGGAAAAAATACAAGTATTCACAACAAGACCAGATACTTTATTTGGGGTAACTTATTTAGCAATATCAGTTAATCATCCTTTAATTAAAAAAATATCTGATAATAAAGTTTTAAGTAAACTAGAAAATTTAAAAATATATTTACAAGAAACTAAAGATAAAGATCAAAATAAAATTGGTATTTCAACAAATTTAGTAGCTATAAATCCGATAAATTCAAAGGAAATTCCTATCTGGATAGCAAGTTATGTTCTAGATGAATATGGAACTGGAGCTGTTATGGGAGTCCCAGCACATGATGAAAGGGATTTTGAATTTGCCAAAATCAATTCTATTGATATTAAACAAGTAATTATTAAGGATAAAGATAAAAGTACTAGCGAATTAAATAATGCTTTTACTGATAATGGCTTTTTAATTAACTCAAATAATTTTGATGGATTAAATAATAGTGATGCCAAAAAACATATTTCAGAACATGGAGAAGAAAATGGTTGGGCAGAAAATAAAATTCAATTTCGTTTGAGAGATTGGTTAATTTCTAGGCAAAGATATTGGGGATGTCCAATTCCAATAATTAAATGTACTAATTGTGGTTCTGTTCCAGTAAATAAAAAAGATATTCCAGTTAAATTACCAACTGAGATTAAAATATCCTCTAATAAAATTAATTCTCTAGGTAGTAATCAAAGTTGGATTAAAACAACATGTCCAAAATGCGGTAATTTGGCTAGTAGGGAAACAGATACTATGGACACCTTCATGTGTTCATCATGGTATTTCTTAAGATATCCTTCATCAAAATCATTAACAAAGCCATTCGAAAAAGAAAAAATTAATAAATGGTTACCTGTTGATCAATATGTTGGAGGTGTAGAGCATGCAATTTTACATTTGCTTTATGCCAGATTTCTTACCAAAGCTCTAAGGGACAACAATCTTTTCGATATTGACGAACCATTTAAAAGGCTCTTAACACAAGGTATGGTTCAATCTGCAGCTTATAAAAATTCAGTAACAGGAAAATATATCTCTCCAACTGATATTAAAGATATAACAAATCCAAAAGATCCAAAAGATAATTCAAAACTTGAAGTTCTTTTTGAAAAAATGTCAAAATCTAAATATAACGGTATAGATCCTGAATCTGTAATTAAAAAATACGGAGCAGATACTGCAAGAATGTTTATTTTATTTAAAGCCCCTCCTGAAAAAGACCTTGAATGGGGTGATTCTGATGTAGAAGGGCAATATAGATTTTTATGTAGAATATGGAAACTTTTCTTAGATTACAGTAATAATTCCCATGAAGAAAAAAACCTTAATCAAGAAAATGAAAGCTCATTATTAAAGTCTATAAATATTGCTGTAAAAGAAATTTCGAATGATATAAAAAACAATCAATTCAATACAGCAATATCAGAATTAATGAAGTTTTATAATTCAATATCCTCGAACCTACAGCATGTAAATAAAGATTTAAGAAAAGAAGCTCTTATGAAATTTTGTATATTATTAGCGCCATTTGCTCCTCATATATCAGATGAAATTTGGCATTTAATTGGTAATTCAAAATCAGTTCACCTAGAAAAATGGCCACTATTTGATGAAAATGCTCTAAAGGAGCATAGCTATGAATTAGTCATACAAGTCAATGGAAAAGTTAGAGATAAAATTAATGTTGAAATTAATATTTCTGATGAAGAAATTAAGGGAAAAACATTAATTAGACCTAATGTTAAAAAATGGATTGATAATAAAATAATCAGAAAAATAATAATTGTAAAAGGCAGAATAATAAATATTGTCGTTTAATATTAACTAATTTTTTTTAATTCTTATTGTATTTGGGTTTGACCAATCTCCATTTATAAGAAAGTCATTGTTACCAAAACACATTTGACGAATTATAAAAAATATTGGCTCAGATGATGAAATTCCAAGGAGAGAAGTAATTTCTTTGATTGATAATTCTTCGCCATTATTAAATAATTCTGTTACTTGTTTTTGATAATTAATTATTTCTGAGGCTGCTTTTTTACCAGCTTCAACACCAGGTTGATCATAAGCATTTATATCAACTAATTCTGCGTAAAAAGAGACAGCTCGCTCAAATAGAGCAATTAATGCACCTAGTGTTAAACAATTTAACTTATCTAAGGTGATTGTTATGCTTTGCCTATTTTCGTTGGATAGTGCAGATCTTGTACCTTGTAAAAATCCTGATATAAATTCTTTAGGATTTTCAGAGTCAAAATAGTAATTACCATAAGGGGTATCAAGTAACTCTATAAAAACACAAAAGAAATTATCAATACCATCTCTTAACTGTTGAACATATGCATGTTGATCAGTAGACCCTTTATTACCAAAAACAGATATTCCTTGATGAACGATTTCACCCTTTCTATTAAACTTTTTACCTAGAGACTCCATAACTAATTGTTGAAGATATTTACTAAATACTTGTAATCTGTCTCTATAAGGTAATACAACCATATCTCTCTTTCCTATTCCATTGCCAGAAAAAAACCATGCTGATGATAGTAATGCAGCAGGATTGTCTTTAATATTGGGTATACGAGTTAACTCATCCATTATTGCTGCACCTTTAATAAATTCAGAAACATCTTGATTAATAAGAGCTAAAGGAAGCAGGCCAACTGAGCTAGTAATACTGGTCCTGCCTCCTACCCAGTCAGGAAGATTAAATATTTTCAACCAATTCTCTAATTGTGCTTTTTTATATAATTGGCTATCTTTCATTGTTATTGCGATTGCGTTTGAGTTCCAGTCTAAATTTTTATTTTCTACATGCTTTTTGATTATATTCATTGCTATTTTTGGTTCAGGTGTTCCACCTGACTTACTTACAACAACAAATAATGTGGTAGCTAATTTATCAGATAATTCATCTAATTTCTCACTTATTAAAAATGGATCAATATTATCAATGTATGAAAATTTCAATCCAGAAGAATTCTCTTGTAGTGCTTCAGTTATTAATAATGGTCCTAAACCGCTTCCGCCAATACCTATCCATAAAACGTCAGTAAATTTTTGATTTTTCTTATTGGTGATTTTACCTTCTAATAAATTTTCTCCAAATTCTGTAATATCTCTAATCTCATTATTGATTTGATCCTTAATAAGATTATTTGGAGCAACAGATGGATTTCTTAACCAATAATGTCCTACTTGTCTTTTCTCGTCAATATTCGAAATTGCACCAGCTTCTAATTCCTTTAGGGCTGAAAAAACGTTTTTAAATTTATTTTCTAAAGATGTTATTTGATCGTGCGAAAAATTTATTTTGCTGATATCTAACCATAAATTTACTTGTTTATCAAACCAAAGGTAGTTGCAAAATTTATCCCAAGAATTAAAATCATTATTCATTTTATATTTTTGACTATTTCTTATTTTGTTTATTATATATAGTTTATTCTTTCTAAATACTAATCATTTCAATTTATTTAGTTATATTATTTTTAGATCATAATGTTTGTGAATTTTAATAAATACTATTAGGGGTTTTTTTTATTTATATCTCATTTATTATTCAATAAAAATATCAGCTTTTGGATAAATCATTCAATTATTTAATTTCACCTGAAATTACACAACTTAGAGAATTTTCACCCAAATTGAAAATAGGAATTTTAGCTTCAGGTGAAGGTTCAAATTTTCAACAATTGATTGACCTATCTAATTCAAATAAATTTGATATAGATATTAAGATTTTAATTACAAACAAATCAGAGGCTGGGTGTATATCAAGAGCTATAAATTCCAATATCTCTTATAAGGTAATTAAAAGCGCTGATTATGAAAATAAGGATGGTTTTGAGGATGAAATTATTAATACAATAAAAAAACATGATATAGAACTTGTTGTTATGGCGGGTTGGATGAAAATAATGTCATCAAAATTTGTTAATGAATTTAGGAATAAAATAATAAACATTCATCCATCATTACTTCCTTCTTTTAAAGGAAGTGATGCAATTAATAAAGCGATAACAAATGATTCCAAGATCACTGGTTGTTCAGTACATTTTGTAGAACCAGAGGTTGATAGTGGTCCCTTAATTATGCAAGCAGCATTAGCTATTTCAGATAAAGATAATTTAGAGACAATAACTCAGAAATTACATTTATTAGAACACAAAATATTACCACTCTCAATTTCTCAGGCTGGATATATTATCCGGAATAAATTCATGGGTAATGATTAATCATCTCTAACCCATTATTTATTGGTAAACCAGATATTAGATTAAGGTTTTGTATGGCTTGACCTGTTTGTCCTTTAATTAAATTATCTATTACTGATAAAATAATAATTCTTCCATTTCTAGTATCCACTTTGACAGAGAGATGGATTTCATTTGTATTCTTAACCCACTTGGTGGAAGGATAAATATCAACTGGTAATACTCGAATATTCGAGTAGTTTCTATAATAATTTTCTAATATAATTCTACAATCAGAAGAAGTTAAACCTGGATCGCGTAATCTTCCATAAATTGTCGAATGCATTCCTCTTGTCATTGGTATTAAATGAGGAGTGAATAGTAGTTCAATATCATTACCAGAAATAAAACTTGCAATTTGTTCTATTTCAGAAGTATGTCTATGATTTATTAGTCCATAGGCAGAAAGACCATCTCCACATTCAGAAAATAATAATTTTTGATGTGGTTCTCTGCCTCCACCTGATGTACCACTTTTTGAATCAATTATTATACCTTCGTTATCAATAATGCCTTGGGATAAAAATGGGCAAAGAGGAATTAGAGCAGATGTTGGATAACATCCAGGACAGGCGATTAAACTTGCTTTAGATATATCTTTGAAATTGATTTCAGGAAGACCATAAACTGCTTCTTTACACAAATCATCGTCATCTCTATTATATATTTTCGCTTCTTTGGAGTAGACACTTTTCCATTTATCAAGAGATTTATACCTATAATCTGCTGATAAATCAATTACTTTTACTCCTTTTTCTAATAAACCTCTTGTTAATGTAGAAGAAATTCCACTAGGCAAGCAAAGTAAAGCAACATTAGCTTTATCGGCTATTCTATCTATTGATATTTTTTGTATTAAATTGTCAGACTCTAAATTTATGAATGGAAAATTATCGCTCCATTTTGTTCCTGAAGATTTATTACCACCTAAATAAGTAATTTTATAATTTTTATTATCCTTTAATAGATTTACTGCTTGTATTCCCCCGTAACCAGTAGCACCAACTATTGCAACATTCATTTCTCTTTATTGGCAGACTTTAAGATAGGATTGTAAGTGTTGAATAAAATAATAATTAAAACACTTTTTTCTATATTGAATAGTAATAATGAAAGAAACAAGTCCCAAATCAAATAATGGAACAATTGTGGATAATAACGAACATTTTAATATAGAATTTGATCCCATAAGTGATGCATTAGCTGCCATAAGAAATGGAGAATGCATAATAGTTGTTGATGATGAGAGAAGAGAAAATGAAGGCGATTTAATTTGTGCGGCTCAATTTGCTACTCCTCAACAAATTAATTTTATGGCTACTGAGGGTAGAGGTCTTATATGTTTAGCAATGCAAGGAGACAAATTAGATGCCTTAGATCTACCTTTAATGGTTGATCGAAATACTGATGAAAATCAAACTGCATTTACTATTTCAATAGATGCAGGTCCTGAGAATAATGTAACTACTGGAATATCAGCAGAGGATAGAGCTAAAACTATCCAAGTTGCAATTAACCCTTCAACTAAGCCAGAAGATTTAAGAAGACCAGGACATATATTTCCACTAAGAGCAAAAAAAGGAGGAGTCTTAAAAAGAGCTGGCCATACCGAAGCAGCTGTAGACATTGCTGCTATGTCTGGTCTTTATCCTGCAGGTGTTATTTGTGAAATTCAAAATCCAGATGGCTCCATGTCAAGACTTCCCCAACTTAAGCAATATGCGAAAGAATGGGGGATGAAGTTAATATCAATTGCAGACCTAATAAGTTATAGATTTCAAAATGAAAGATTTGTTTATAGAAAATCTGATGCAATACTCCCAAGTATTTTCGGTAATTTTAAGGCATATGGATACATAAATGAACTTGACGGTTCTGAACATATTGCACTGGTAAAGCAAAAGTCTAATAAATTAAGTGAACCAGTATTGGTAAGAATGCATTCAGAATGTTTAACCGGTGATGCGTTTGGTTCACTACGTTGTGATTGTAGACCCCAGTTAGAGGCTGCTTTAGCAAGGATTGAAAAAGAAGAAGAGGGTGTGGTTGTTTATTTAAGACAAGAAGGAAGAGGTATTGGTTTGATTAACAAATTAAAAGCATACAGTTTACAAGATGGGGGGTTGGATACTGTAGAAGCAAATGAAAAATTGGGTTTCCCTGCAGACCTAAGAAATTATGGAGTTGGAGCACAAATATTAACTGACCTTGGGATCAAAAAGTTAAAATTGCTTACAAATAATCCCAGAAAAATTGCTGGATTAGGTGGATATGGAATAGAAGTTACTGAGAGAGTCCCATTAGTTATATGTCCTGGCGAGCATAATTCTGAATATTTAAATATAAAGAGACAAAAACTTGGACATTTGTTAGATGAAGAAAAAATAAATTCTATAGATATAGATCCTTATATTGCAATTTTCCTTGATGGTGACTATAAATCAATAGATTTAGTTCCTATCAAAAATAATATAATTGAATACTGCGAAAAAAATAAAATAAATATTATGTTAGAAAGCTCTCCTAGGCTATTAGCTTTTTGGAATAGACCTAAATTAGTATGGAAAATATTGCATGATAAAAACAGAAAAGATTTCACTATTAATGATAATGAAATTAATAAGATTGAAAACTTTATTCAATTTTTATCAGAATACAATAAATGTTCAAAAGTAGGAATTATCATATCAAAAAATATTCAACAGGCATTACATCCAAAAAACAGTATTAAATTGAAAAAAACTAAGTTTTCAATAAAAAATGAAGCACTATACTCATCCACTAGAAAATTTAATCTCGATAAAGAAACTTTCAGTATTATTTTTGATAAAAATTTATTTTAAACTAAACTTGCTTTAATAATTTTTGAACCGTTTGTAAGTTTTAAAACAATATCCATATCCTCTGTTTTTCCAAAGACAGTATGTACTCCATCCAAATGAGGTTGTGACTCATAAACTATAAAAAATTGACTGCCACCAGTATTTTTTCCTGCATGCGCCATTGAAAGTGAACCTTTTAGATGCTTATTAGAATTTATTTCACAATTGATATTGTATCCTGGACCTCCTGTTCCAGGCATGCCTGAAGATCCTGCACGTGTATTAGGACAACCACCTTGAGCCATAAAACCAGGGATAACGCGATGAAAGGCCAATCCATCATAAAAACCTTCACTAATTAGTTTTGTGAAATTATTAACTGTATTAGGTGCGTCATTAGAAAATAATTCAATATTAATAGGGCCTGCATCTGTTTCAAATAAAGCTTTTGTCATTGTAAATTTAATTATCTTTGATTCTATATTAATCGTTATAGAAGCTTTTCAAGATTCTCCTTAATGGAATTTAAATCTATGTTTTCTTTATTATGTTCTTCTTCTTTCCAAGTATCTACTTCTAAATTTTTTTGCGGAGGAGAGATTAGTAACCTATCCTCAGCTGTTTTTGGAACAAAATTTTTCTCAACTAATTTACATTCATAATCTAGGTTTGCACAAAAATCTCTAATTTCGTCAATAGAAATCATTTCAACTGTAGGTAAGGGGAAATCTTGAGCCTCTAAAAGGCCACAGTAACGTTCAGCATCATCTTTTTCTTCAAACATTAAAACTATAGTTCTACCTTTAAGTTCTATTGAATGTATTCCTTCCTTTTCTGTTCCGAAGTTATAAAGTAAAACAAAAATATTCATAGAAATTTTATAGTTATTATATATTATTTAAATATTAGTCTGATAGTGATAATTCTTGAAGCCTAGTATACAAAGCTATTTCCTCATCATTAATATCAGCTGGAATAACAACAAGAATTTCTACAAACTGATCTCCTATATTATCTCCAAAAACCAACCCTCTACCTTTAAGTCTTAATAATCTTCCAGTTGATGACTTTGGTGGTACTTGAAGAGTTACATTACCATCAAGAGTAGGGACGTCTACTGCACAACCAAGAAGAGCATCCGGTGGAAACAACTCTAATTTATAAAGAACACGTAAACCATCAATGCGAAGTCCATTTTCAGTTTGTACTTTTAACTGTAAATAATGATCTTTACCACCTTTAGCAATATTCTCTAATCTTAATCTCCACCCATCTCCAGCAAATGGGGGAGTATCAACTTCTACAACAGTATGATCTTCAAGCTCTATCAATATAGAAGCACCACTTAGAGCTTCCTCAGGGGTTAATTCAATAATAGTTTCTATATCCTGATGAAGTTTTACTGGTGGAGGTTCCTCTGGTGATGTTGCTGGATAGTCGTAATTATTAAGTTCTTCATCTTGTAAAATGTCACTATTATTCTTATCATAAGTTTCATTATCAAATTCAGATTCGTATTCAAAGCCAAATAAGGAATTTAGATAATCATTGAATTCAGGGAAGCCTGTTCTGTAGTTGTTTCTAATATCATCATTAGTGGTATTAAATTTAGTAGATTTAACTCTTGTAGAAGGATCACGTAAGAATTCATAAGCTTCATTAATAAGTTTAAATCTGTCTTCTGCATTTATATCATTTTTATTTAAATCTGGATGCCATTTTCTTGCTTCCCTTCGAAAAGCTTTTTTAAGTTCAATATCATCAAATTCATAGGTTAAACCTAAAATTGATAAATAGTCTTTTTTAGAGGAAGTAGTCATTATCCCATGGATCCTCGTCTCTAGAATTACCATACCTCGAATTTCTATAATTACTATCTATTTGATTGTCCCAAGGATCATCCTCCCAGTAATCATCAGAAAATAATTCGTCTTTAAGAGAGCCAAAAGTATTTTTAATACTTTGTAGGGGATTACTTTCAACTTTTTTCTCGGCAGCAAATCTTCTATTTAAGCCAAAAAGAGCCTCTTGCAAAGAACTAACAGATATTTCTAACTCTTGAGGATCGTCATCATCTATAAACTCTTCAACATCTTGAATTGCAAGCTCCACTGCTCTCTGCTGTCTCTCTGCTCCATATGGACCAAATTCTAATGAAGCGTCTCTTAATCTTCTCTCTGCTTGCGCAATTAGCGTGAGAGCATTATTTTTCCTATCAATAACTGATCTTTTTTTTCTATCTTCTGTTGCTTTTGACTTGGCTTCGGAAATCATCATATTAATTTCTTGTTCATTTAGATTCGAACCTCCGGATATACTTACTGTTTGTTTTCTTCCTGTAGTTCTATCAGTTGCACTAACTTCTAGCAAACCATTTGCGTCAATATCAAATGCCACCTGTACTTGAGGTATTCCTCTAGGAGCTGGAGGTATTCCTGATAATCTAAATTTACCTAATGATTTATTTTCAGAAGCTAATGGTCTTTCTCCCTGTCTTACTTGTACTACAACCGATGACTGATTAGATTCCGAAGTACTAAAAACATCTGATTGTCTTACTGGTATAGGTGTATTTCGTGGGATAAGAACTTTCATCAGTCCACCAATAGTCTCTAATCCTAAGGATAAGGGAGTTACATCGTTTAAAAGTAAATCACGTAAATCTCCACTAATTATTCCGGATTGTATAGCAGCACCAATTGCAACAACTTCATCAGGATTTACTGACTGGCAAGGATCATTAGGCACAAGAGTCTTAACAAGTTGTTGAACCATTGGTATTCGCGTACTTCCACCAACAAGAACAACTTCATCAATTGCATCAGCATCCCAACCTGAATCCTCTAAAGCAATCTGAACGGGTTCAAGCAATCTATCGAGAAGATCTTCAGATAAAGATTCAAATAATTTCCTATCAAATTCCTCTTCAATATGTAATGGACCATCATCACTAGTAGTAATGAAAGGTAAGGAAATTATTGTTGTTTGTAATCCTGACAATTCACATTTAGCTTTCTCGGCAGCTTCGGTAAGTCTTTGAAGTGCTTGTCTATCTCGCCTTAAATCAATCTTATGTTTCTTAAGAAATCCTTCAGCTATCCAATCAACTATTTTGGAATCAAAATTATTACCACCTAACTGAGTATCTCCGCAGGTTGCTTTAACGTCAAAAACTCCATTAGATATTCTTAACAATGAGACATCAAAAGTTCCTCCACCTAAATCAAAAACTAATACATTATTTGAAGAGCTCTTTTCAAAACCATATGCTAAAGCTGCAGCAGTAGGTTCATTTAAAATTCTATCAACTTTTATTCCAGCTAATACAGCAGAATCCTTTGTAGCTTGTCGCTGAGACTCATTAAAATAGGCAGGAACTGTGATTACGGCGGAATCAATAGTATCTCCAAGATATGTTTCTGCGTCATTAATTAATTTTCTTATTATTGAACTTATTAACTCTTCCGGTGCATACTCGCGTTCAGTAAATGGACTTAAAATCCTCACACTGCCATTATCATTCGATTTGACATTATATGGAACAGAAATGCTTGTTTCATCAAGTTCATCCCAGTCTCGTCCAACAAATCTCTTTAAGTTATAAAATGTATTTTTTGGATTCAAAACAAGTTGTCTGCGAGCTTGATCACCAATAACAATTTCAGAGTTTTTAGTGAAACCAACTATTGAAGGGGTAGTTCTTGTACCCTCCGAATTAGCTATTACGACAGGACGACCAGCTTCTATAACTCCTACAACGGAGTTTGTAGTACCTAAATCAATTCCAACTATTTGCCCCATAGTATTGGTTGATTAATTTAAAAGTTATCTTTAACTAATAATTTAATCAATTTAATTTTCTCAGTTATGTACATATAATAATAAAAATCTATTAATTTCAACTTAATTTAAATAAAAAAAATCATATTTATCCCCTAAATACACCATTTAGAATATTTCATGAATTTTAGATATTATTGTTTGTTAGATAATTTAGTTGATAGTTTATATTTTTATCGATTAAAATAAAACGGAGAGAGAGGGATTCGAACCCTCGATAAAGTTGCCCCTATACAGCATTTCCAGTGCTGCGCCTTCAACCACTCGGCCACCTCTCCTTAAGAATTATATTTTAACCTTTTAATATCCCATTGTTGAGGAAAGTTATTTGAACAAGACTTATAAAGTCACTATTAGGAATAAAGAAACTGGTAAAATGTATCAGGAAAATATTAGTGATCAAGAGTATATTTTACAAGAATTTGAAAAAAAAGGATTAAGACTTCCATTTTCCTGTAGAAATGGATGCTGTACAAGTTGTGCTGTGAAAATCGTTTCGGGTAAGCTTGAACAACCAGAAGCAATGGGATTATCTCAGGATTTAAAAGATAAGGGTTACGCTCTTCTTTGTGTTGCGAAAGTAATAGAAGATATTGAAGTCGAGACTACTTATTATGATGAGGTTTATGATTTACAATTTGGTCAATATTTTGGTAAAGGGAAAACGAGAAAAGCTCCTCCTTGGGAATTTGAGGAAGACTAATTATTATGTTTGAAATTCAAGAATTTAAAGAAATTAATTCAGAAATTGATTTAATTTTACTTACTAAAATAGCTAAGGAGAGTGCTCTTATAGGTAATGAAATTCTACTTAAAAATTATAATAAAATTCAAACAATCACCTCAAAGGGTAGAAAAGGTGATTTAGTTACCAACGTAGATTTAGAAGTGGAAGAGAAAATTAAGGAGTACCTAACAACTAAAACTCCCGAAATTTCTATTCATGCTGAAGAATCAGGAAAATTAATAAAGACTTCGGAATTAACTTGGTGCATTGATCCATTAGATGGAACAACTAACTATTCTCACGGTTATCCTTTTTTTGGTACTTCAATAGGTCTTTTATATAAAAACAATCCCATTTTAGGTGCTATATCAATACCATATTTAAACGAACTATATTCTGCATGCATCGGACAAGGTTCATATTGCAATAATAAAAAACTAAAGGTGTCAGATGCTCATTCTTTAACCGATAGTCTTCTCGTAACAGGTTTTTCATATGATAGGTTTGAAACTGAAGATAATAATTATGCAGAATTTTGTTACTTAACACATAAAACTAGGGGAGTAAGGAGAGGAGGTGCAGCGGCTGTTGATTTAGCATTTGTCGCCTCAGGAAAAGTAGATGGATATTGGGAAAGAGGTTTAGAAATATGGGATTTAGCTGCTGGTGCTATTATTGTTAAAGAAGCTGGTGGTGTCGTTTCTGATTACCCTAACGGTGTATTTAATCTTAGCTCTGGAAGAATATTGGCTTGCAGTCCAAGACTTGAGGAAGAGCTTAAAATGGAATTAAGCAAAGTCACTCCTCTTGATAAACAACTTTACACATAAAATTGAAATTATCGTTTTAAAATGAGTGATATTAAAGAATTTAATTTAATAGATGTAAGGAATAATTCCTCAATTGTTAATGATTTAAACAATATATATAAGATATGGGGTTATGAAGAAATTTCACCTTCATTTATTAATAATCTTGAGACAATAAAAGGTAGAGAAGTAATTGATGACGACGAACTTATTGGAATAGTAAGTAATAGTTCATTATGTTTAAGACCAGAAATGACAACATCAATTGTTAAATTAACATCCACAAGATTATTAAATAAGAAAAGACCAATAAGACTTTTTAATAGTGGTATTGTTTTTAACAAAAAACAAAGTTATAAAAATATTTTTAAATTTCAAGAAAATTTACAAAGCGGGATAGAACTAATTAGTTATGACACTCAATACCCTGAGATTGAGGTGATTAATATATTATTTGATGCAATTGATAATATCAATTTAAAAAATAATTGTAATCTAACTCTTCTTGTTAGCACAACAAAAATAATGGATTTAATATTATTCAATTATAAAAATAATAATTATGAGGAGATTAAAAAATGCATGGCAAATCTAGATCAAGAATCATTAGATAGATTAAATATTGATAACAATGATAAAACAATA
>QCTA01000023.1 GCA_003211335.1 Prochlorococcus sp. AG-670-O11
TCCTTTAATTATATTTTTTATTAGTAAGATTCTAGGCTTTAGCTTAAACGAAACTTCAGCGGTCGTTCTTCAGGCAGGAACGCCATCTGCCGTATCAACCATCTTGATGGCTGAAGCTTACAAAACAAATCAAAAAATTGCAGCTACGATTCTTTTTACAACAACATTAATATCAATTATTACAATTCCAATTTTGGGGAGTTTGATAAATGTTTTCTCAATAAGTCAGAAATAATTTCTCTCAATAAGCAAATATATTTATTGCCAACAACATATATAATCATTATTGTAAATAATATATCCGGATATATACATAATGTCTTAAGATTTATATTATGAAGTCAGTAAATCCTAAAAATGAATATATACCTCTAGATATTAAAATCTCTGTAAGAAGAGATACCTTACGGCTCATTTCAGAAATGGCTAACGATATGGGGATTAGTATCAATGAGGTTTTCAGTTTTTTAGCGGAGGACTCAGTCATAGATCTAGAGTTACTAGATAATTTAAACAATGTCGAAATTCCAAATAAATGTAGCTTGGATGACCTTAAGAATGAAATGCTTAAAAAAAGGCTTTGTTAAAAATTTTCAACTTTTTTATTTCTCCAGTTAGCTTTAAAACCTTTACTTACCAAATTTATTGCTTGATCATTTAAATCACTTTTTTTGATCCGCCATAATTTATAAATTCCATGGACTCCCAATCTCTCATGGTTAATATTGGACCAATGTTCTTCTCTGGATGAGTATTTATCTATGACAACCAGAAAGAATTCATTATCATAGTTAGGTTGATCTTGAAAATTAACCCTTCTATCAAAGTTTAATCTCTCGAATAAATTTATTACTCCCTCTGCACCACTAGATTCATAAAAAATTATTTGTTTGGTGTAAAAATGCAATGAGGGTTTTCTAATTCCAATCATTGCCAAGGTTTCACCTCCCTGACGAGAATTTAAAATTTGTTTAGAGATATTACGTAAGGGTAATTGTCTAGATGTGTCTCCTAGTTTCCTTATTGGTGGCATCAAAAAGGCTTGTCCCAGAAATAGTAATATTTGAAGATAAAAAAGAGTTTTTTGAGATCTAAAGACAACTAATAAAATTCCCACAAAAGCAAAAGCAAAGAAAAACAATCTCGCTTTAAAAATTATTCCAGTACTTAATAAGGTTGAAGCAAGATTTGGCATCTCGGGATCATTTATTGTACTCAACCAAATATTTGAATAAAAGAATGCTATTGATAACCCAAACAGAATCAAAAGATTAATAATCCACAAAGATGAAATGGCCTTTTTTTGATTGAGAAGCTTTGCATAACTATTACTTATCAGAATTGCTGCCGCTGGAATTGCAGGAAGCCAGTAGCTCGGAAGTTTTGTTGCAGAAATACTAAAAAAAATAAAAACTGAACCTAACCAACATAAACAATAGATAAATAAACTTTCTGAGGTGATACAACTTTTTTTGAAACTCTTTCTTAAGTCTTTAAAAGCCTCAAATATTCCATGAAATAAAAAAGGTGTAAATGGCAATGATCCTATAACCATTATGTATAAAAAGAACCAAATAGGTTCAGCATGATTATTAACTACTGATGTATATCTTTGAAAATTATGATAACCAAAAAAATTATCCCAAAAAGGTTTCCCTTCTTTTATTAATTCTAATATATACCAAGGTAAGCTTATTAAGACTGTAATTAACAAACCCCTTTTAGGTTTTATTTTTTCAAGCAGATTCTTCCAATCCTTTTGAATGAACAAAAAAGATGCAATAGTCAAAGTTGCAAGAACGAAAGCCACTGGTCCTTTGCTTAAAATTGCAAGCCCTAGAAAAAACCATGGAGAAATACAATTCTCCTTTTTATTACTTGCCATTCTTCTCCAAAACAAAAGAAGGCTAATACCTAAAGTCCCGCATAATAGAGCATCACTTACAGCAGTTCTGCTCCAAATAATGATTAATGGAGACAATGCAAAACCCAAAGATGCCACTATCGGAGTAGCTAATTTCCCCCCGCCTTTTTGAGGCCAACAATAAATTGTATCTCCAATCATTAGCATCAAAAATAATGAAGCCAATGATGAAGGAAGTCTTGCTGAAATTGTTCCAAGGCTATCCCATACTTCATTTTTGGGAAGGGAATAGAACAAGCCCATAAGCCAATATATGAGAGGTGGTTTATCAAATCGTAAAATTCCATTTACTTTTGGGGTTAACCAATCGCCAGATTCGCTCATTGCTTTTCCCGCCGCCGCAAAAAGAGGAGGAGTTTCATCTACTAATCCGGTAGAGCCTAAACCTAAAACAAAAATTATGAGTCCAAAGATCAAAACTACTAAAAAAATAACTAACCTTTCTTTAAACCTAAAAAGCATCATTTAATATATTTTTGTGTTTGATATTCTTTAATAAC
This sequence comes from Prochlorococcus sp. AG-670-O11, assembly GCA_003211335.1. Next base: position 2,425 of record QCTA01000023.1, read on the forward strand.
TGTATTAAGCCAACTCACAACTTTAGCAGCAAATATATTTGAAGAAGCATTACTATCTACCCATTCTCTACAATTTTTTCGGTCAATCTTATTAATCATCTTCAAGTAATTAATAAGGCTTTCCTTATCATCAGGTTTAGCGAGGTAACCTGTTTTACCATGCTGGATAATTTCACTTGGTCCTCCTCTTTTATATGTCACAACAGGTACTCCACACGCCAATGCTTCAACTACCACATTTCCATAAGCTTCGTTCCACTTGGGGGTATTGAGTAAAGCTCTACAAGTTCCAAGTTCTTTCTGTAACTTATCTGTTGCTAAAAAACCTTTCCATTTTAAAATCCCTGGAGAGAATAATTTTTCTATTTTCAATGCATACGATTTATCTTGAACAATTCCCCAAACATTAAGTTTTTCTCCTAGAGCGTTAGCCACATATGCTGCATCCTCTAAACCTTTTTCAGGTGCTACTCTTCCGACCCAAGCAAGGGGACCATTCTTACAATCTTGAAATATATAATTTTCTAAATTAAATCCATTACCCACAATAATGGGGTTTTTAATAAATGGGTAATCAGAAGCTTGTATCTTTGAATGAAAAGCAAAGTTATTAGGAAATTTGGAGTGAACTTTTGAAATTAATTTAGTTATCGCAAAACTTTCGGAACCCATACTAATAATATGAGCAATAGGAATGTTAATATTTAGAGTCATCCAAATCGGTAGCCAATCGTAAGAAAAATTCAAAATAATATCTGCTTTCTTTCCAATCTCTATAGCCTTTTCAATCATTCCTGACAAAAGTGAATCTTCAGGAATACTTACCGACGAATAATAATCTTGATGTTGCCAACTTTTTTGCTCTGCTCCCTCCACAAAATATAGTTTTGCTTGTTTACTAGTTCCAAACAATTTAGAATTTTTTGGAGCTACTACATCTATTGTGTGACCTTTTGAAATCAAACCAGTCACTAAGGAATTTAGAGTAATCTCTACTCCACCACCCTTACCACTTCCTAAGAAACCAATAGGAGTACTAATTAAAACTATATGCATTCTTAAAAACTATTTTCCTAATCACTTACTAAATATTAGTCTTAGTATTTGAAATTTCCCATATGGACTTTCTCTGGCTGACAAAGAAAACTGACATTAAGACAAAAACCACTCCTATCCATTGAATAATTGTTAATCTCTCATTTAGATAAATCCCACCACTAACGAGTGCAAATATCGGAGTTAAAAATGCAAGAGTGCTAAATCCTGTTATTTCTTTATTATTTGCAAAATAAAAAAATAAACCATAGGCCAAAGCACCTCCAAAGATACTTGAAAATGACATCAGTCCCCAATCAAATATTGACCACTTTGGTATTAATTGAAAATTTGTTTGAAAACAATGTTTAATAATTAAAGGGACACTTCCTAAAACCATATGCCATCCAGTTACTGCAACTGGATCGCTTTTGGTGCATGTGAATCTAATCAAAATTGTTCCTAATGCCATTGCGAGGGAGGCTCCAAGCATCCACAATTCTCCAATATTAAATGCAATATCACTAATACTTTTATCGGACATTAGCCACCAATTTTCAAGCAGTTCTTTTGGAACGCCTAAAAAAATTATTCCGCCTAAGCCAAAAAGTAACCCAAGCCATCCAATTGGATTAATTAAATTACCAAAAATTGCTCTTGCCAAGAGTGCTACCAACAAGGGTTGAGAATCAATCAAAACAGAACCAAGACCAGCACCTGTCTTTGAGATCCCATAGGTTAAAAATAATTGGAAAAAAGTTGCGTCTACGATTGTAAAGACGAAGAACCATTTCAAATCACAACTATAAATTTTTAAATCTCTTTTTAATAAATATGTTGTTATAAGAACAAGAATTCCTGCAGGCAGCAATCTTAATGAAGCTACCAAATCAGGTCCAGCACTAGATACTAGAGGGGTCATGGCCGCCATTGAAGTCCCCCAGAGAGCAAAGGGGAGTATCATTAAAAACCAATTTAGGATTGAATTCATTATGTCTGCTGATAGTCTTTTTAAAGTAGATTTATGATTTGTACCTTAAAAGAATGATTTGGCCTTTTAGACGTAAGTCAAAAAAAAGAATGGCTCGCATAGTAATTGATGAGCCAATCACAAGTTCAACAAGAGTTTCTGTCCTCAAAGCTCTTAAACAAATTGAGGATAGAGAATTTCCTGCACTTATACTCAGAATAGACTCGCCAGGAGGTACTGTAGGTGATAGCCAAGAAATATATTCTGCTATTAAACGATTAAAAGACAAGGGCTGTAAAGTAATTGCTAGTTTTGGAAACATATCAGCTTCTGGGGGAGTTTACATTGGAGTAGCCTCAGACAAAATTGTAGCTAACCCAGGAACCATAACGGGTTCAATTGGCGTAATAATAAGAGGGAATAATTTGTCTGAACTTTTGAAAAAAATAGGCATTAAGTTTGAAACTATAAAAAGTGGGATTTATAAAGATATTCTGTCACCCGATAAACCTCTAAGTGATGAAGGGAGAGACCTCTTACAAGGATTAATTGATGAAAGTTACAAACAATTTACTGAAGCTGTGGCAGAGGGTAGGAATTTACTTGTAGAAGATGTAAAGAAATTTGCTGATGGAAGAATCTTTACTGGAACACAAGCAAAAGATTTGGGATTAGTTGACCAAATTGGCGATGAGTTTGTTGCAAGAGAGATTGCAGCAGAAATGGTAAAAATTGATCCAAAGATAGAACCTGTAACTTTTGGTAAGAAAAAAAAGAAAATATTTGGGCTGATACCAGGGAGCAAAATATTAGAGAAAATTATTCAAAATATATTTTTTGAAGTGAATTCATCTAATAAAATTCTTTGGTTATATAAACCATAATTTTGGGCATGAATAAGGATTATTCAGATATTGAAAAAGTTACTGCCATAAGAGGCGCAACAACTTCTAGTGGAAATAGTACAAAAGAGATTGAGAATGCTGTCGTTGAGCTTATTGAAGAATTAATTTTACGAAATTGTTTAAATACAAAAAAGATTTTATCTATAACTTTCACTGTTACTAATGACTTAGACGCATGTTTCCCGGCTTCAATTGCAAGGAAACGCTTTGAGCTAAACTCAGTCGCATTTTTAGATTGCCAGCAAATGTATGTTCCTAATGATGTCGATTTTTGTATTAGATTAATGGCATTAGTTATTTTGCCTAGTAACTCATCAATCAATCATCCTTACTTGAGAGGCGCCTCGAATTTAAGGACTGATAGATGTTAATCTTTTAAAAGTTTCAAGTAAACTTTAAGAGACAAACGAATCTAATCATTTACCCACTAAGATAATGAGTAATAGACAGAAAAGCTTTTTAAGTAACTCCAAAATTCTTAAATTTTTATTATTGTCGCCATTTTTAATTTCAATCCCGTTATTCAACTCGAGTAGCGAAGTAATCGCAGGTTTAGAGTTTCAATGGGATCAAGGTTCAGGATATCGGAGTCTAAAATGGTTCCAAAAAAATAGTAAGAGAAGAGCTAAAAATAAAATCTTTTTCTTTTTAAGACCATCTGATAGACAAGCAGATCTTCTAAAGATAACAATGAATGTCCCTAAGCATTTCAAATCAACTCTTAAAGAGGAAAAAATAAGTCTTTGCAAGGTAAGGATAGGCGGCTTTGATACTCGCACAAAATGTATGGCTGATATTCCTGCCGATATCGAAATCAAAGAAGATAAAACATCACTAGATATCTTCCCTTACAGTCCAATTCCTTCTAACAGAGACAGTTATGCCGTTGTCTTTAAAGTGATAAATCCAAACAGGTCAGGTCTTCATCAATTTCATTCTTTTGGCCAGGCATCTGGGGTGTCACCAATTGCAAGTTATTTAGGAAGCTGGACTATATTGATCGATTAAATGATAAATTGTTAAAGAGTATAAAAAAACATGACTAAAAGAACATTCGGTGGGACATCAAGGAAAAGGAAACGTGTATCGGGATTTAGAGTAAGAATGCGTTCTCACACAGGAAGGAGAGTTATTAAAAGCAGAAGAAAAAGAGGTAGAGAAAGAATAGCTGTTTAAAATTTATAAAACACAATGGCATTGCCCAAAGCTATGCGTTTAAAAGGCCATAGGACTTTTGATTATATTCATAAAAATTCTGTAATATATTATGGAAAATTGATGACTTTTAAAATAGCAAGATCAAATCCAAAAATCCTTTTGTCTCATAATAATATTAAAAGTTTAAATAACTTTAAAATTGCTATAACTATAAGTAAGAAAATTTCAAAAAAAGCAGTTGTAAGAAATAAAATTAGGCGAATATTGCAAGATTGTTTATTAAAAAATTTCAGTCAAGAAAATAACCACAAACCTTATTGGTTACTTGTTAACCTTAAAAAGTGTAATTTCTACAATGACAAAACAGAACTATTGAAGGAATTTCAACACCTAATTTTTAAGTCAGGTTTATTTAGATGATTAACATTAATGAGGAATCCTTTTATGAGGGAGGACCAGCCAAAAGTGATTTAATAATCAATTTATTTGCTGGTTTAACTCTTCTTGGCCTTCCATTTACTTTTGCTGCAATAGTAAGGGCCTTATGGTTAAGGTACAAGATTACAAATAAAAGAATAACTATTGATGGGGGCTGGTTTGGAAGAAATAAAACTCAAGTATCTTTAAACAATATTGAAGAGATCAGATCTATTCCGAGAGGCTTCGGTTCATATGGTGACATGGTTTTGCTACTCAACGATGGCTCCAAAGTTGAAATGAAATCTTTACCCTTATTCAGAGAAAAACAAAAGTTTATTGAGGATAATATGGTTAAAATATCACAAAGTCTAAATCTTAATGAGGTTGAGGGATTTGCTACTAAATCTTGATTAAATTGATTACAAAAGCGTTTTTATCCTGTAAGATAAAGTGTCAAATAAAATTAAACTTCTTTTAAAATCGTGATCGGGTTCATCTCAGAAAAATTATTAATCCCGATTCTAGATTTTTTCTACGGGTTAGTGCCTAGTTATGGTTTAGCAATAGTCGCACTAACAGTTGTAATTAGAATCGCACTTTTCCCCCTAAGTGCAGGATCTATTAGAAGCGCTAGGAGGATGAAAATAGCTCAACCTGTAATGCAAAAAAGGCAAGCTGAGATAAAATCTAAATTTTCAAGTGATCCAAAGAGACAGCAAGAAGAATTAGGAAAATTAATGAATGAATTTGGTAGCCCTCTCGCAGGTTGTCTTCCTTTAATAGTTCAAATGCCTGTTTTATTTGCTTTATTTGCGACTTTAAGAGGTTCACCCTTCGCAGATGTACCTTACAATATTAATTTAAAAGTTCTTCCCCAAGATCAAATTGCCGCTATTGATCCAAAGCCCTATAAGTCTCCAAGACATTCAATCTTCGTAACAGAAAAATCACACTTCCCTGTAGTAGCAACCTTACCTAACGGTACAAAATTAGGATCCGAAGAGTCAGTAAAGATAAACTTGCAGACAACTAACGGTAACAATTATTCTGAAATTCTTTCAAAATATGACAACGGTTCGAGGTTTCTTCCGACTTGGACAGTTTCAAAAGGTTCAGAAAATATTAAAGTTTCACAAGACGGTTTAGTTACAGCCATAAAGCCAGGAGATGCGACAATTGAAGCTAAAATTCCTGGGCTAGCTGCAAAAAGTGGATTTTTGTTTATTAAAGCACTTGGGCAAGTTGGTTTTTACGTAGATGGTTCTATCAACTGGGATATCGCTACATTAGTTGGTGCTTTCGGTTTAACCTTGCTTCTCTCACAGATTTTATCTAGTCAAGGTATGCCTTCAAACGCCCAACAATCTACTGCAAATAAAATTACTCCAGTAATGATTACCGGAATGTTTCTTTTTTTTCCTTTACCAGCTGGAGTTTTACTTTATATGGTTGTCGCAAACATTTTCCAAGCGTTTCAGACATATCTTCTAAACAAAGAAGCTCTTCCGGCAAACCTACAAAAAATTCTTGATGAACAATTAACAGGCAAAAATAAAGTAATACCTTCTACTGCAAACGTTTCAGAAAAAAGATTACCATTTGAACCTAATAACAAAAAATAATTTCTCTTTAAATAGATAATGGATTCTTGGAGTAGAAATTTTGAATTACTGTTAAAATCCAGAACACCTCTAATTTGGATAAGAACCAAAGAAGAAGAGAGATTGTACAGAATTATAGATAGATCATGTAAAAAATTAAATATTAAAAGATTCGTTTCTTGGGACTGTGTTAATGGAATAAAAGGTTTACTTAATGAAAATGGCAAATTTTCGAATAATCCTTTAGGAGTTCTTAATTGGATAAAGAAACAAACATCTGGATTACCAACAATTTTATTGGTAAGAGACTTTCATAAATTTTATGATGATCCATCTATTAGTAGAACAATAAAAGAATTATCATCTTCACTTAGAGAAACGAACAATAACCTAATTATTAGTTCACATTTATTGCCATCATCAGAAGAACTTGACGATTTAATTACAATAATCAACTTACCTTTACCTGATCTTAATGAATTGACAGCTCTTATAAAGAAAATTGCTTTTAATACTGATTCCGATTTAAACGAACAAGACTTAAACGATCTTGCTATAGCTTCAAGTGGATTAAGCGAAATTAAAGTTAAGCAAGTTACAGCAAAAGCTCTCACTCAGAGGGGGAAAATAAGTAAATATGACATCAAAGATATTCTTGAAGAGAAAAAACAAGTAATTGCAAGAAGTGAAATATTAGAATTTTTTGAAAGTAAATCAAGTCAAAATGATATTGGAGGATTGAAAGTGTTAAAAACATGGCTTAAGCAAAGATATAGAGCTTTTTCAAAAGAAGCCAAAGAATACGGATTACCAATTCCTAAAGGTGTTTTACTAGTAGGCCCTCAAGGAACTGGGAAATCATTAACTGCCAAATCAATTTCTCAGAGTTGGTCAATGCCTCTTCTTAGACTTGATGTTGGGAGATTATTTTCAAGTCTTGTAGGATCAAGTGAGGCAAGAACAAGAGAGACAATTGCTAGAGCAGAAGCCATGTCACCTTGTATCTTATGGATTGATGAAATTGATAAAGGGTTTGGTGGGGATGCGAGAAGCGATGGAGGAACTAGCCAAAGAGTTTTAGCTAGTTTACTAACTTGGATGGCCGAAAAAGAATCTGCAGTATTTGTAATTGCCACCGCTAATGCTATTGATAAGCTCCCAGCAGAACTATTAAGAAAAGGTAGATTTGATGAGATATTTTTTCTTGATTTACCAAATTCCGAAGAGAGATTGAGCATCCTTGATTTGCACTTAAAGAAAAGGAGGCCTAGCTATAATTTTCCTCTTTCAACAATAATAGATCGGACAGGTGGGTATTCAGGAGCAGAACTTGAACAAGCGGTTATAGAGGGGATGCATTTTTCATTTTTTGAAAATAGAGAATTAATGGAAAAAGACTTAATTAAGGCTGTTTCTGAATTAGTGCCATTATCTCGAACAGCTAAAGAGCAAATTGATTTATTAAAAGAATGGTCTTCCACAGGCAGAGCACGTTCTGCCTCATAATTTGTTTTTAATTTATAAAATAATTATAAAGTTAGTAATCCCTTATTTAATTAATTTTTAATCAAAAAGATCTGATATTTATTTGAGATAAACTATCTTATTAAGATACAAAAAAAAAAAAGAGTGTTAGATCAAAAGTTAATTAGAGAAAATCCAACATTTGTAGGAGATAATTTATCCTTAAGAGGAAAAGTTTATGATATTCCCTTCATACATAAACTAAGCGTAGAAATAAATGAAATTGACATCGAGATATCAAGTCTGCAATCAGAAAGTAAAAAATTAAGTAAAGTAATTGGTCAAGAAATAAGAAATTCTAATAATGCCTCTTCTCAAGAACTTAATGAATTAAAAGATAAAGGCAATAAATATAGAATAAAAGTTTCAGAATTTGAAGAAAAAAAAAGAAACTTAGACAAACAACTTCAAGAAGAAATATCAAAATTACCAAATTTCCCAAGTAAAGATGCACCTTTTGGAGAAAATGAAAATAATAATATTCAAATCAAAGAATGGGGGGATCCTCTAAAAAAGGATTATCTCAAAACTCATTGGGAAATAGGTGAAAATTTAAATCTATTTGATTCTGTAAAATCAACCAAAATTTCAAAAAGTCGTTTTATTACTCTTACAGGAAATGGAGCGAGGTTAGAGAGGGCTCTAATTAATTTTATGTTAGATATGCATTCAAATAATGGGTACTTAGAATTAATGCCTCCAGCATTAGTTAATTCAGAAAGTCTTCAAGGATCTGGTCAACTTCCAAAATTTTCAAACGAAAGTTTTAAATGTGCTAACGATGATTTATGGCTCTCTCCAACAGCAGAAGTCCCTCTGACTGCTTTTCACAAAAATGAGATTATTGATCCAAAAATTTTGCCTTTAAAGTATGTAGCATACAGTCCTTGTTTTAGAAGAGAAGCAGGTAGTTATGGAAGGGATACAAAAGGTTTAATAAGACTTCATCAATTTAATAAAGTAGAATTATATTGGTTTTGTCATCCAAATAAATCATTAGAGGCTCACAAAGAGATAACGGCAGATGCAGAAAGTATCTTAAGAAAACTTAACTTACCATACAGATTAGTAGATATTTGTACTGGAGATTTAGGCTTTTCTTCTAGTAGAACATTCGATCTTGAGGTTTGGCTGCCCAGCAATAAATGTTATAGAGAAATATCTAGTTGCAGTAACTGTTTGGACTTTCAGGCTCGTAGATCATCAATAAGAACAAAAATCGATAAGAAAACTTCATATATCCACACTTTAAATGGAAGTGGTTTAGCTATTGGAAGAACAATGGCAGCAATTCTAGAAAACGGCCAACAACCTGATGGAAGTGTAAAAATTCCTGATGCTCTAGTTCCATACTTTGGATCATCTTTCATAAAAACTGCCTAAAATAAAAAAATGAATGTTTTAACCTCAATTGCAGTCTTAGGATTTCTCATTTTCTTTCATGAAATGGGTCATTTTCTAGCTGCAATATTCCAAGGGATATACGTCGACGGTTTTTCTATTGGATTTGGCCCTTCAATAATACAAAAAAAATATAGAGGTATCACTTATTCCTTGAGATCCTTTCCTTTAGGGGGATTTGTTTCCTTCCCTGATGAAGAAATCAATAACATTGATCCAAAAGACCCAAACCTTCTAAAGAATAGGCCGATAATCCAGAGAGTAATTGTTATATCTGCTGGAGTATTAGCTAACTTACTTCTTGCTTATACAATTCTGATATTAAACGTAACTACTATTGGTATTCCTTATGACCCAGAACCAGGAATTTTAGTTTTAGCAACTCAACCAGAAAAAGCTGCCTCTAAAGCGGGTTTAGAAGCAGGGGATAAAATATTAAAAATAGATGAGAATGTATTAGGCGTGGGAGATCAAGCAGTTTCATCACTGGTAAAAAGAATCCAAAGTTCATCAGAAGAATCAATATCAATTGAAATTGAGAGAGAGAACTCTTATCAAAAATTAACTTTAATTCCTCAAAACATTGATGGAAAAGGGACAATTGGAGCTCAGTTACAACCAAATATTAAAAAAGAAACACAAAAAACAAAAAATATTAGTGAACTGTTTCAATACACAAATAAAGAGTTTTCATCCCTCTTAATAAAAACAATCCAAGGATATAAGGGACTAATTACAAATTTCTCATCAACAGCTCAACAATTAAGTGGTCCTGTAAAGATTGTTGAGATTGGAGCCCAATTATCAGAGCAGGGGGGGACAGGAATTTTATTATTTGCTGCATTAATTTCTATAAACTTGGCAGTATTAAATTCTCTTCCATTACCTCTTCTTGATGGCGGTCAACTTGTTTTTACTATTATTGAAGGATTAAGGGGAAAACCCGTACCAGTTAAAATTCAAATTGCCGTAACTCAATCAAGTTTTTTTCTATTGGTAGGACTTAGCGTTTTATTAATAATTAGAGATACAAGCCAATTACTAATAGTTCAAAGATTGCTTAATCAATAACTTAATTTTTTTTTTGATAGTTAAGCTGTTAATATTATAGATATCTTATTGTATAAATTTTCAATGGCAAAAAAATCAATGATTGCTAGAGAGGTAAAACGTAAAAAGCTAGTGAAAAAATACGCCGCTAAAAGGAAATCATTATTAGATGAATTTAATGCTGCCCAAGACCCTATGGAAAGATTAGAAATACATAGAAAAATACAAGGACTTCCAAGAAACTCAGCTCCAACAAGAGTTAGGAATAGATGTTGGGCAACAGGTAAACCAAGGGGTGTATATAGAGATTTTGGATTATGCAGAAATCAATTAAGACTAAGAGCCCATAATGGTGAATTACCTGGAGTAGTAAAATCTAGCTGGTAATTAATGAAATTTTATAGATTTTAAATAATTAATTATTTCTAAAAATTTTTGAAAAAACCTAGTAATTACAACATATTAAAGTTATTTTCAATACTTTTAAAAGAATTAGTTTGAAACCTTATTTAAATAATTCTCTCAATATGTACCTATGAGATGTAAGAATAAATTATGTATAGAATTATAATTTTAAAAAGTGGAAGGAAAAAATACGTCTATCACGTTTGACGGACGAGAGATACGACTAACTACCGGACTATATGCTCCTCAAGCTGGTGGGGCTGTAATGATTGAATGTGGAGACACATCTTTATTAGTTACCGCAACAAAAACGACAAAGAAAGAGCCAGCAGACTTTCTACCTCTAATATGTGATTACGAGGAAAAATTATATGCTGCCGGAAGAATTCCTGGCGGGTTCATGAGAAGAGAAGGCAGACCTCCTGAAAGAGCCACATTAATAGCAAGGTTAATAGATAGGCCAATGAGACCTCTTTTTCCTTCATGGATGAGAGATGAGATACAAATAGTCGCTTCTTGTCTTTCCCTTGATGAGAGAGTGCCTGCAGATGTGTTAGGTGTAACAGGAGCTTCTATTGCAACTCTTTTAGCAGAAATTCCATTTTACGGACCAATGGCCGCTGTAAGAGTTGGACTAATTGGAGATGACTTTATTTTAAATCCAAGTTATAGAGAAATCGAAAAAGGTGATCTTGATATTGTTGTAGCTGGATCTCCAGAAGGAATTGTAATGATTGAGGCTGGTGCTAATCAACTTTCAGAACAAGATACTATTGAAGCGATAGATTTCGGATATGAGGCGGTAACCGAACTTATTAAAGCTCAAGAAAACCTTCTTAAAGACTTAGGAATTAAACAGGTTAAACCCTCAGTTCCTGAAGAAGACAAAACATTAGCCACATATTTAGAAAAAAACTGCACTAAACCAATTGATTTAGTGTTAAAGAAGTTTGAACAGTCGAAGGAAGAAAGAGATCTCGAATTAGATAAAATAGAACTTGAAGTGGGAACCAAAATTGATTCACTTAAAGATGATAATCAATTAAAAATTCTAACTTCAGGAAATACTAAATTAATTCATTCTGACTTTAAAAAACTTACAAAAAAATTAATGAGGTCTCAAATAATTAATGATGGCAAAAGAGTTGATGGAAGAGATCTTGATGAGGTCAGAAAGATATCTGCTTCCGCCGGAATACTACCGAAAAGAGTTCATGGTTCTGCATTATTCCAAAGAGGCTTAACTCAAGTATTATCTACAACTACACTGGGGACACCAAGCGATTCACAAGAAATGGATGACCTAAATCCAAGCACTGAAAAAACATATTTGCATCACTATAATTTTCCACCTTATTCGGTTGGGGAAACTAGACCCATGAGAACTCCAGGCAGAAGAGAAATAGGTCATGGAGCATTAGCTGAAAGAGCCATCATACCTGTACTTCCTGGTAAAGAGACATTTCCGTATGTGCTTCGTGTAGTTAGTGAAGTCTTAAGCTCGAATGGATCAACTTCAATGGGATCAGTTTGTGGAAGTACACTATCATTATTAGATGCTGGTGTACCCCTGAAGGCTCCTGTAAGCGGAACTGCTATGGGTTTAATAAAGGAAGGTAAAGAAGTTAGAATTCTCACCGACATACAAGGCATTGAAGACTTCCTAGGTGATATGGATTTCAAAGTTGCAGGTACTGAAAAAGGTATAACAGCATTACAAATGGACATGAAAATTACTGGATTACCTGTTTCTGTAATTTCCGATGCCATAAAAAAAGCACGCCCAGCAAGATTACATATCTTAGAAAAAATGCAAGAGGCAATTGACAAGCCACAAGAATCATTATCACCTCATGCACCAAGGCTCTTAAGCTTTAGGATAGATCCTGAACTTATCGGAACTGTAATTGGTCCTGGAGGTAGGACTATTAAAGGAATAACAGAGAGAACTAATACAAAAATCGATATAGAAGATGGTGGTATTGTCACTATTGCTTCCCATGACGGGGCTGCGGCTGAAGAAGCACAAAAGATAATAGAAGGATTAACTAGAAAAGTTCATGAAGGTGAAATCTTCTCTGGAGTGGTAACAAGAATTATCCCGATAGGAGCTTTTGTAGAAATTCTTCCTGGGAAAG
>QCTA01000024.1 GCA_003211335.1 Prochlorococcus sp. AG-670-O11
TGTTTATTAATGATTTGTTAATATGAGCGCATCTAAAAGAGAAGAAGTAAGTTCTCACCTTAGATATATAAGGTTAGAATTAAGGGAGATGCATCAAATGCTTATAAAAGATGATTTATTGCCTGATCTTAGCGAAGCAAAAGAAGTTCATGCACAACTAGATGCTCTTTATGAATTAATAGCTGATAAACGAAAAAAGAAGATTAAGAGTGAATTTGAGAATTTCTAATTATTCTCTAGTACTATATTGCAAATTATTTATGAACTAAATTCTATTTTTTTGCGTTTGTCATGCAACACCTCTAACTTGCTATAAATTTCTTTTATTTGTATTTGTAAGGTATCCGTTGAGCTGATGTTACTTAAAGATTCCATTGCAAGCAAAAGGCTTTCTTTAGCCTCAATCAAATGTCTACATTCTTTACTACCTGCTTCGTATGACATGATTTTAAAATCTTCATTATCATAAATATACTAATAATAGTTCAGTATTGTTTGATACTTTTATTGAACTAATACTTATTATTGTCATTTGTAATACAAAAAAGTGTTTATAACTTATTAAGCTAGTGGAAACTAAGTTTTTCTATGAAAGAAAATTCTAGAGATTATAAATTTTGTATTAATTTAGCAATTGATAATGCTAAGAAAAGAATTAGATTATTAGAAAAAAAAGATCAAGAATGTATATTGGAAGAATACAAAGAGTGGATAAAAGAAGGATTTGATTATCAATCTGTCTTATTACTTAGGGAGGATCCGATTATTTAAAAATTAATTTTTGATATTAATCGATTTATTCTTTTGCTTTAGAAGTTACTTTAAATAAAAAATATAGACTCAGAACGAAAATACTTATAAGTATTATTGTTAAAGATGAAAAGTTATACATTAGCTAATAATTTCTATAGAAAAATTTTAGTTTATTTTGATAATTTTAACAAAATTTTGATTTGTAATTATTTACTATTAATTATTATTTATTAGTAAATTAATAAACTTAGTAAATTCTTTCTTTTCTAAACTTATTTTTCTAGAATTATTTTTTAATTTGTTAAATATTAATTCCATTAAGTATTCTTTCTTATTAGTCATGACTTTTAACTATTTCTCTAATAAATAAATTTTCTCTTCACCTACCTTATCAGGAGTTGTTATTTTACAACCTTTGTCTTTTTCCATATCGCAATCTTTATTCGCAGGAAATGATTTCCAGGTACATATTTTTTCTTCTGAATATTCTTCAGTAATAATCCATCCATCATTGAGATATTCAGAAATTCCTTCTTCTCCACAGGAGAATCTTACTTCCATCTTGTTTTTTGTTATATTAGATTCCTGACTTGTCTGGTCTTTAGAATCTTTTATTAATACCTCATTATTAACTTTTGATTTACAAGATGTTAAAAGAATTAAAAGTAAAAATAATTGAGTAAATTTTATAGACTTTTTCATTTTATTTAATTTTCATTGGACTTATGTTTTTAGTTCTTTCTAATTATAGTTTATTATGATTTTATTACTTTCAACAACTGATCCATTTTATAAATTAGAGTTTTAACCTCATCTGGTTGTGGTATTAATAACTCTTCAGTAACGGCAAGATGCATTTTTTTTAAATCTTTTCTAAGATCTTTTAAATGCATTTTTACATTTTCTTTTTTTTGTCTAATATCAGTCATAGAATCTATAATTTAAAAATAAAATAAAATTAAATTAAATTTATTTTACTTTATATAAATAAATTCAGTTTTTAATCCTTTTATTTGGAAATAAATAATTAGGTTAGTTTTCGAGATTTTTAATTTCATATATCTCTTCTCCCCCATTACAAAAATTAGTTGATAACATTCTTAATTGTTTTCTATTTATATTACTTAGATTTTTATTAGCAAAAATATATTTTTTAGCATTATATTCACAATCTAATCTATTTTTAGAGTACTTAACAACTGGATAGAAATAAGTAAGACCAGCCATAACGAAAAAAAATACAATTATTAACTTCTTCTCTTTTTTGAGTAACCCTGTGAATATTTTCTTTGACTTTAAAACTTTAATTAACCATTTATCTGGTAATCCAATTTGAACAAATAATAATTCGACCCACCAAGGAAGAGATTTATCTTTTTTATTATTTGAATTTGTTGAAGCTTTTAATTTTTTAGTTTCAAAGGTTGGATTTTTTATATCTTGTGCCTTTCTTGAATCTTTTTTCTCCATATCATCAAATAGCTTATTTGGAATATACTTGTTTTATTTTGATTTGAAAACTATATTTTTAATTTTTAAGTTTTAATTTGATTTATACATGATTTTGATTATTGTAAATTAAAACATGTAAATCCATAATGCCTAAAAAAAGGAGAAAGTTAAATAAAGATTTCGAAAAACAAATATATACTTCAAAAAAGAATGTGGAATTAGTTTTGGCTAAAATTTATGATATTGATGATGAGGATATACAAAAAGAATATATGAACGCCTTTAATGAGGTAGTTTATACTTATGATCAATTAAAAAATGACTATGAAATAATTGGCTTTAATGATAATTCTGATAATTTAATTAATGCCTACAATAAAGCTTTTTCACTTTTTGAATCAGAGTTTGAAATATAAAACAGATTTATTTCTCAAATGGTATAACAGGAATTTCAATTTTATTCCCCTGTAATAAATTTAACTTTTTAATTTTTAGCTTTTTCATACATATAGTTTTTCTTGATTCCTTTTCACAAATTTTTTTTATTCGATAGTCAGAAAGAGAATAAGCGCTATTCTCAAATAAAAATAAAACTAATGCAAATAAAAGAGGATTATAAAATTTTTTCATTAATTCTATTATTTTAAGGAAGATTAAATATTATTTTTAACATTAACCATATTTACAAATATCTAATAGTTTTATTAATTCATCTTTACTTAAGTCTGTTGAAATAAAAACTTCTTGAGCTGTTTTCCCCTTTCTTGCAATTGCTTTATAACCGTTAATTGTTTTTACAGAAACTCTTATAACTAAGTTAGAAGATCTTCCTTTTACTCTCGATATTATTGCTGGAGTTACAGTTTTAATTCTTATGTTTAATGCTAGTTTTTTAAGAATTGGAATCAATCCTTCTATATGAGTACTATGATTTAAAACAACTCTTCCCAAGGTGGTCTCTCTTTATAAACATTGTATTTAATAGAATAGACTTCTGAGAAATGAATTTTTATTTTAAAAAACTGTAGATTTATAAACTAAATTTAGTAGTTCTGTTATATTTATCTTACTAATTAAAAAATGATGATCTTTCAAATAGGTTGGGCTGCTTTAGCCGCAATTTTTACTTTTTCAATTGCTATGGTTGTTTGGGGCAGAAATGGTGATGGTTCTATTGATATATGATTTCCAATTATTTAACTATGAAGAATATTTAAATAAATTTCTTATTTTTGCCTCTTTTACTTTACTAAGTCTTATTACTATTGCAGTAATCTATATTTCTTATATTTCTTGGAAAGATAAGAGAAGAATTGATAATTAAATTTTCTATTTTCTATTTTCTATTTTTTATTTTGGTTTCTTGAAGAAGTTCTTTTGCTTGTTCCATTTTTATGATGCTGCTCTTATAAATCCCAATATCCTTTTCAGCTTTATTAACTGATAAATTTAATTTATTTACGATTTCTGAAATGGTTTTATTTTTTTCAGAATCCTTAATTTCCTTGAAATTAGATGCATTAGAGATAATTGAATAAATACCTAAGTTTAATATCCTTGAGCAGTATAGATTAGAAGCAGACTTTTCTTTTAATAGATTAGAAATTTCTTTTAAAGATTTTTCTTTGTAATCTAAAAGAGTTTTCTTCGAAATTTCTTTTATTTTTTTTGGTTCAAAATTTGAGGAATTACATAATGATTCAAAAAGAAGTACTAAATGTTCCTCTGGCTTATATCCTTTAGTTAATTCTTTAAATGTTTCGGTAAGACCAACACAAAACAAATCATCTTGCCTAAATTCATTTTGATGATTTAAAAGATTTAGTTCAACAAGCATTTCATCAACTATCCTTTTATATAAGCCTGGAATTACGTAAGGGAATTGTTCATGAAATAACTTTTTGCTATCTGAGACAGTCAATTTTTCTTTCAATTTTTTATATGTAAACCTTAATAACCATAGCGTATGTTGACTCAATTTCGCTAAGATATAATTAAGAAGATAAATATTATTATGATCCCTCTAGTTTTAGAAGAATCCGGTGGAAGTGAAAGAGTATTTGATATATACTCAAGACTTTTAAGAGAGAGGATTATATTCTTAGGCGAACAAGTCACAAGCGATACTGCAAATAGAATTGTTGCCCAATTACTTTTTCTTGAGGCTGAAGATCCTGAAAAAGATATTTATATGTACATAAATTCCCCTGGAGGGTCTGTTTACGATGGTTTAGGTATTTTTGATACTATGCAACATGTGAAGCCTGACATACATACTGTTTGTGTTGGACTGGCTGCGAGTATGGGAGCTTTTTTACTAGCTGCTGGTACTAAAGGTAAAAGAAGTAGTTTAAGACATTCAAGAATTATGATTCATCAACCACTTGGAGGTGCAAGAGGACAAGCCAGCGATATAAGAATTCAAGCTGATGAAATTCTATATTTAAAAGAACGTTTAAATACTGAATTATCGGAAAGAACTGGCAAAGAACTTGAAACTATAAAGGAAGATACTGATAGGGATTTTTATATGTCTCCCCAAGAGGCCGTAAATTACGGTTTAATAGATTTAGTTTTAGATAAAAAACCAATTAAAAACACTTAACTTAGTACTTGTGGTGTTCTCTCTTTTTCAGGGATTTTAGTAAATTCAGAAAGGATATTTACAAACTCTTCGCCATCTAAAGTTTCTTTTTCTATTAAAAGATCTACTAGTTTATCCATTGCCTCCCTATTTTTACTAATTATCTCATAGGTTTCCTTATAGCAATCTTTAACCATAACTCTTACACTTTCATCAATTTGTTTAGAGATTGAGTCAGAAACTTCGCTTCTAGTCATTAAATCTCTCCCAACAAAAACTTCTTGATTTCCACTTTCGAGAGCAATTGGGCCCAGATCGCTCATCCCAAACCTTGTAACCATTTGTCTTGCCATTGAAGCTACTTGTTGGAAATCTCCCCCTGCTCCGGTAGTTATTTCACCTCTGCCAAAAACAACATCCTCAGCCGCTCTTCCTCCAAGAGCACCCATTATTCTTGCTTTTAAATTTGCTCTACTTATAAGAGATTGATCATCATCAGGAGTAAACCATGTAAGCCCTTTTGCTTGACCTCTTGGAATGACAGTTACTTTCTGGACAGGATCATGAGCTTTTATGAGAGTACCTATAATTGCATGTCCTACTTCATGATAGGCAATTAATCTCTTACTCCTCCCATCTGTAAGAGGAGACCCTTCCATTCCTGCAACAATTCTATCCACTGAATCATCTATTTCTAAAATACTTATTGATGATTTTCTTCTTCTTGCTGTTAAAATTGCAGCTTCATTTAAAAGATTTGCTAAATCAGCACCAGTAAAACCTGGTGTTCTTCTTGCAATACTTTCTAAAGTTAAATCTTCTTGAAGAGTTTTATTTTTTGAGTGAACTTCAAGAATTGAGAGTCTCCCCTTGATGTCAGGAGCATCAACTGTGACTTGTCTATCGAATCTCCCTGGCCTCATTAAAGCAGAATCTAAAACATCTGGACGGTTAGTAGCAGCAATAATGATAATCCCGCTATTCCCCTCAAAACCATCCATTTCCGTTAATAGTTGGTTAAGAGTTTGTTCTCTTTCATCATTACCTCCACCGATGCCAGCACCTCTTTGTCTCCCAACTGCATCGATTTCGTCTATGAAAATTAAGCATGGACTATTCTCTTTAGCTTTTTTGAAAAGGTCTCTAACCCTACTAGCTCCGACTCCAACAAACATTTCAACAAATTCTGAGCCTGCTAGAGAAAAGAATGGAACACCAGCTTCACCAGCGATTGCTTTTGCTAAGAGTGTTTTACCAGTTCCAGGAGGCCCAACTAGTAAAACTCCTTTGGGAATACGTGCTCCTACAGAGGTGAATTTTTCTGGTTTTTTTAAAAACGTGACGACTTCTTCTAAGTCTTCTTTTGCTTCATTAACTCCTGCAACATCGTCAAATACAACACCAGTATTAGCATCCATAGCAAATCTAGCTTTTGATTTCCCAAACTGCATAGCCTGTCCAGGTCCTCCAGGCATTCCATTTGACCTTCTAGCTAAAAGAATTAACCCTCCTATTAAAATTGCAGGGAATAGAAGATTACCTAAAATACCTAAGGCTGGTGGCGAACTTTTGACAGGATGAACATCAAAACTTATCCCTTCATTTTTAAGATTACTTATTAATTCTGGAGTTAAACCCGGCAAATCAACTCTTAATCTTTGTACTTTATTATCCAAATCTGAATCTACAGTTTCAACAACAGCGTTTCTACCTCCATCAAAAATATCAACAGAAGTAACTCGTCCTGATTTTATGTAGTCTAAAAATCTTCCGTAACTAACTCTTGCTACCGCAGTATTCTTGGGGGCTATTGTAGTACCATTAGATTTTAATGAATCAACATTACTCGTTGAAAGAAATTGGTATGAAAGAGCAATAACCAAAATTATAGGGAGTGCCCATAAGATTATTGTTTTTAATTTTTGATTCATTAATTTATTTCAAATATAAATTTTGCCAATTCTAGAATGAATCGGTGCATTTCGTTGATATTTTTCTTACTTAGTTTTTATAGTAGATTAAAAGTACTTTAAATAAATTTTTAATGAAATTCAATATTCGAGATAAGGTTAGATTAAAGAATCCTTTGTCTTATCTTAAAACTTCTGACAATATGCCTATGCTTAGGCCGCCTGACTTGGTAGCTATTGACGAAGTTGGAGAAATAATATCTATAAAATCTCCTGATACTGTTGAAATAAAGTTTAGAAGAGGATCTTTTTTGATCGATATTGATAAGATCGAAAAAACACAAATTTAAAAATTTTTTATCCAAAGTTTATTAATTTCATTACATATTTTCTCCTCTCCGCAGATACTTAAAAAAGGGTTTGCTAAATATTTCTTAGTTACTTTCAAAATATCTTCAGAATCTATATCTTTAATTTTTTTGAGACAATCAAAATCAGCATCTAAACCATATCCAATTAATTTAATTTTTCTATTTAAAATTTCCTCTAAAGTTTGATTAGAAATTAGAAATGAAGTTTTAAATTTAATCTTCGCTAAATCAATATCCTTCTCAAGAATTTGAGAAGATAATAGTTTTTGCCACAATTGGGAAAGGATTTGAAATGCTAAAAGAGCATTTTCATTAGAGACTGAGAGGTAAATTAAAAAAGGGGAATTATTTTTCCTTATTGGGTGATATACACCAACATCATAAGTTAAACCATTCTTTTCTCTAAACAATTTAAACAATACAGAGCTCATACCAAATGAGAGATGAGATTCTAAAATTTTTAAAGGTAAGTATTCATGACTTGATATTGGACATGTTTGGTTACCCATCATTAAAATTATTTGATTTGACTTTTGATGCGTACTTACATACCTACTAGAATTATCGTAATTTAGATCATTAGAAAAAGAATTATTTTTGAAATTTCTCTGATTAGGAAACTCAAAACTTTTATTTTTGATTCTTGAGTTATTAGAAATTAGAAACTTATTTCTATTTCTAAAATTCTCATATTCGGACAGAATATCATTATGGGTAAATTTTAAAATATCTCCCTCATATCCAAATGAATTATATGCGTATGGATGTTTTAAATAAACAATTTTCCTCCATTTTTCAAAGGCAATGTTGAAAGGGTTTTCTCTATCCTTTTTTAAATTTTTAATAGTTGTTTTCTTTACATGTTGGAATTGGCTAAAAATAAGTAATGGTTTGTTAATTATTAAATCTAATAAAGGATATAGTTTTAAGAAATGTTCATTTAATGTTTTAAGGCTTATTAACATACCGTCCTCTAATGTCTCAAGATTTAGTTCGGCGCCATGAGAATCGATGTAATCTGAAAAAGCTAAGTTTTCGAAACCCTCGCAACCTCTGCTTAGTAATGAACAAAGAATTTGATTTAACCCTTTTTTACCTTCAGAATCCTCGCTACTTCCACCATTTATCCAAACCATCGCGATTGAAAAATTTCTGATATCTTTACTTTGGAAATATCTTTGAATCATTTATTATTTGAAGCAATTAAGGTGAATTTATCTCTTGATAAATAATTTATTATTTCTTTAAAATTTTTTAAATCATTCCAATACTCTATATGATTATGAAAATCTTTTATGGAATTTTGTCTGCCCCACAATAGTTCATTTCCAAAAAATGAAGTTAGTTGCGTTGAAGTTTCTAAATTAAAAATATAGTTGCTTTTTACGATACTAATTGCTTTTCTTAATTCATTAATAGTTAAATTTTTGTAAGTTATAAATTGTTCAATTAATTTATTAATTTCTACCTCTACTTTTTTTAAATTTATCTCATCGCAGCATGCTTCAATAATTAATAAACCCCCTAATTCGCCACCGTTTACATCTACATATATTGACTGAACTAAATTCTTTTCTTCTTTTAAAACTTTTACTAATCTGCTATTTCTTCCAACAGAAAGTATCGACGCTAAAATTTCAAAGCCTATATTCATTCTTTGATTATTAAGGCTGGGTATACTCCATCCCATTAATATTCTTGAAAATTCAATATTTTTAAAATCAATTTCTTCTCTTCCAGTTCTTGATTTTGCCGTTAACTCAATAGAGCTTTTAATTTGAAAATTCTCGTCTTGGTCTAGATAAGAAAAATTATTTTCGTAATATTTTTCAAAATTTTCCTTAGTGATATTTCCAGCAATTGCAATACACAAATTTTTCTTGTTGTAGAAGCTTTTATGAAATTTTACTAAGTCGGTTATTTTTAATGATTGGACATCTTTTTCCGTTCCTAATATTGTTTTACCATAATTATTATCTTTCCATACTCTGCTCAAGAAATAATTAAAAAGCTTTTCATCAGGCTGATCATTTTGTTGTTTTATTTCATCAATGATGACACTTTTCTCTTTTTCAAATTCATAAATATTAATACTTGGCGATAAAACAATGTTTGTCAAAAGAGCAAGTGATTCTTTAAAGTTGTTAATAGGTATTAGAACATAGTAATGTGCATCATCATAGCCAGTTGAAGCATTGCTGATTCCTCCAGTAGATTCGATTTTGTGATCAAATTCTCCTGGTTTTATTGTATTACTACCCTTAAAAATCATATGTTCCAAAAAATGAGCTGTTCCATTCTTATCTGGTTCCTCAAACGCTGAACCCGCTTTAAACCAAAAATCTATGCAGACTAGGGATAATTCTTTATTTTCCACAAATACGCATTTAGGTTTGCTTGAATGGTTATAGTAATTAATTTCTCCTAAGTTCATTAGAATTTTTTCCCTTATTCTTTATTTTGATACTTTTTAATCTTGTTGTCTGAATCTTTAACTAAAATCAAATTAATTGATCCACTTATTTTGACTTTATTGCAAAATATTAGGGGTCATAGATCTAATCTTGAAAACCTTAAGGCAGTAGAATTAGATCCAAAGCTCTCAAATATAATCTCTAATGAGGAGGGTAAAGAACTATATATTAAAAATGAATTTCATAAAGCAAAAGGATTTCGAAAATTACATATTGAAGTAGCAGAGTTTTCAAAACGTCTTAAGATTTTACACTGTGTATTTTTCCCTGATCCAAAGTATGATATTCCAATATTTGGGATGGATTTAGTTAAAGTAAACGAAGTCGTTTCAGCGGCGATTGTTGATTTGTCTCCATCATCGAAGAATCAAAATAAGAAATACGATAAATTATTATCAACTATAGATAAAAGTGTTTTTGAATCCGAAAGGGAGATTCCATCATGGGGAGATATTTTCTCCAAAAATGTATTTTTTGCTTCCTTAAAAAATGAAACTGAAAAAAATGGTTTCTGTAATATAGTTGATCATTATCTTTATGTTTTAACTGAATTAGTTCAAAGTACTAGTCCTGATTATGATTATGAAATAATTGAAGAAAGAATTAATTATCAAAAAAATTATTGCGTTCAGCAAATGAAAAATGAAAAAACAAGTTTAGTTTTGCTTAAGTATTTTGATAAAAAATGGGTAGATGAATACATCAAAAAAGTATTATTTGATTTTTGATGTATATAAATAATTTAAAAAATCTAATCTTTTATTTTGTGATATTTTTACCACTATCGATTGGAATAAGTTCCTGTTCACAAAATAAAAAATTAAGTTCTAATGCTAATACAGAAATTACATCTGATATTATTCCTTTAATAGAAGCAGTAGCGGCATTAGGTCAGCTTTCTCCGGCTGGGGAGGTTAGGCAATTGGCAGCACCAATCTCTCAATTTGGATCATCTCCTCGTTTATCTGAACTACTTGTGAAGGAGGGCGATTTTGTCAAGGAAGGTTCAGTTTTAGCTGTTTTTGAAAATAGAAAGAAATTAGTTGCAGATCTTGAAAAAAAGAATAATCTTATTGAAACTAATAATTTAGAAATTTTATTAAAAGAAGATCAAATCAAAAGATATGAATTAGCAGTTAAAAAGTCTGCATATTCATTGGTTCAACTTTCTCAGAGAAAAGATGAATTGTTAAAATTACAAAAACAAAAAATAATTAATGTTGGGGATAAAAAAACTATTGAGATAGATCTTTTCAACTCTCAACTTAGAAGCCCAATCGATGGCTATATACTTTCTATTAATACAAGAGTTGGAGAAAGGTCTAAAAACGAAGGGATACTTGATATTGGCTCAAGTCAGAACATGGAGGCTCTTATAGAAGTCTACGAATCCGATATAAATAGAGTATTTATCTCGCAAAATGTTGAATTAAGTAGTGAAAATGGAGGCTTTAAAAAAATTCTAAAAGGAGAAGTAATAAGAATTAGTCCTAAAGTAAAACAAAGAAAAGTTTTATCCACAGATCCTACAGGTGATGCGGATGCTCGCATTATTGAAGTTCTTGTAAAGCTTAATGAGGAATCTATAGAACTAGTTAAAAATTATACTGGCATGAAAGTTATCGCAAAATTCGCTCCTCGATGAAATTTTCTTTCATAAAATTTAGGAAAATTCCTTTAGCTTGGTTGTTACTTACAAGACAGCCACTTAGATTAATAGTTGCTATTGCTGGAATTAGCTTCGCAGGAATTTTAATGTTTATGCAATTAGGCTTTAGAGATGGATTATTTGATACTAGCGTAACTATTCATAATCTTTTAGATGCTGATCTTGTGTTGATAAGTCCTAGATCAAAAAGTTCTATAAGTATGAGTGGGTTTCCAAAAAGAAGATTAATTCAAACTTTAGCTTTAGAAAACGTAGAAAAAACTGCCCCTGTTAACTTAACTTATCTTCTCTGGAGGAACCCAGAAAATCTAAAAACAAGATCTATTTTGACCTTAGGATTTAATCCTTCAGATTCTCTTTTACTCGATGATGGATTTTCAAGAAAGGCTGATAAACTTAAGAATCCGGGAAGAGTTCTTTTTGACAAACTTTCAAGACCAGAATTTGGACCTATAGAAGATTGGTTTCTTTCGGAAAAGAAAGTAGAAACAGAAGTTGCTGGTAAAAGAGTAATAGTTGAAGGGCTTGTTGAGTTAGGTCCTTCCTTTGGAGCAGATGGAAACCTCATAACAAGTAGGGAAACATATCTAAAGCTTTTCCCCGCAAATCCAAAAGGAAGTATTGAAATAGGTTTAGTGAAACTGCGAAGTGGCTCAAATCCTATTTTGGTTTCTAAAATTTTAAATAAATCTTTGCCGAATGATGTTCGTGTTTTAACAAAAGATCAATTTATAGAATTTGAAAAAAATTATTGGAAAAATAGCACCGCGATTGGTTTTATATTTAGTTTAGGAGCTTTGATGGGATTTGTCGTTGGTTGCGTTGTTGTATACCAAATTCTTTACAGCGATGTTACTGATCATCTCCCTGAATACGCAACCCTGCTGGCTATGGGGTATAGACTAAAGTCTTTGTTTTTTGTTGTTGCTAGAGAGGGCTTTTTATTGGCATTATTTGGCTATTTGCCTGCTTATTTTTCTGGGCAAATACTTTATTCAATCGTAAGAAGTTCTACAAAATTACCAATAGTAATGGATGCGGAAAAAACAATTTTAATTTTTATTTTGATCTTAGTTATGTGTATGGGTTCAGCTGGAATTGCTATGCGCAAGTTAGTCGATGCAGATCCTGCTGAAATATTTTAACGGGAATTATTAAGTATGCCCAAATCTATCAATAAAAAAGATAATTATTCAAAAACTGTTTCAATAAACAATTTGAGTCATTTTTATGGGACAGATGAAAATAAGAAACAAGTACTTAATAATGTAGATTTATTTATTGAAAAAGGTGAGTTAGTTCTTTTAAAAGGACCTTCTGGGTGTGGCAAGACAACTCTTCTAACTTTAATTGGGGCATTGAGAACATGCCAAAGCGGAGATTTGACAGTTTTAAACAATCAACTAAACGGGGCTTCCAAAAAAACCAGACAAAAACTCCGAAGAAATATTGGGATGATTTTTCAGGGACATAATTTGCTCAGATGTTTAACCGCAGAACAAAATGTTCAAATGGGGGCAGATTTAATTAGAAATCTAACGTACTTGCAAAGAAGAGAAATAGCAAGGAAATGGTTATCTGCGGTTGGGTTAGAGGATCATCAAAAAAAACTGCCAAATGGATTGTCAGGAGGGCAGAAACAAAGGGTTGCAATTGCAAGGGCATTATCTGCAAATCCAAAACTTTTACTTGCTGATGAACCTACTTCAGCTTTAGACAGTGTCACAGGAAGAGAAATAGTTTCACTTTTACGGAAATTAGCAAAAGAGCAGAATTGTTCTGTGCTTATGGTTACTCATGATCCAAGGATTTCAGATATGGCTGACAGGATATTAAACATGGAAGATGGTAAGATATTTAATGCACTTAGTGAGCTAAGATAGTTAAAATTAAAAAGTTTTTTTATGTCAAAGAGAAGAAATTTAAAAAAAGAAAAGCAAGACCGTAATCGTGCATATGCTAGAAAATTTAAGAAAAGAAAGCTTAGATCAGATGGTAGACCTGAGGGAAATAACGTAACTGGTACGGCTAATAATGGCGGAGCGGCTGATTAGTATAACTTTTGATCTTTTATATTTTAAAATTCTGTATATTAATAAATAAATAATATATGGTTATGAACATAAGCATCGTTATTCCAACTTATAACAGAAAACAAATATTGAAAAAATGTCTAAAGGCTCTTGAGAATCAGAAATTAAATGAGAATATCAGTAATTATGAAGTAATAGTTGTTGATGATGGCTCTACGGATGGAACAACATCTTGGATAAAAAAAAATAATGAAGTTCTCTCTCATGTAGTTTTATATGAACAAGAACATGGAGGACCTGCTTTAGGAAGAAACCTAGGTGTAATGAAATCTAAATATGAAATTATCATATTCATTGATAGTGATCTTATTGTTTTAGATGACTTTATAACATGTCATGTTAATAAACTATTATTTTCATGGAATAAAAATAACAAAAAATGCTTTACTTATGGTTCAGTTATTAATACTTCTAATTTCACAAATCCAGAAAGTGAAAGTTATAAGTTAACTGATTGTTCCTTTGCATACTTTGCTACTGGAAATGTTGCCATATCAAAAGAATTACTTTTAAGTGTTGGGTTATTTGATACCTCCTTTAGCCTTTATGGGTGGGAAGATCTAGAGTTAGGAGAAAGATTAAAAAAAATTGGGACAAAATTAGTTAAATGTCCAGAAGCTGTTGGATTTCATTGGCATCCCCCTTTTGATTGCAGACAAATTGATTCATTAATATCCCAAGAAAAAGAGAGAGCTAGGATGGCTTTAATCTTTTACAAAAAACATTCAAATTTGAGAGTTAGATTTATGATTCAATTAACCCCTATTCATATTTTACTTTGGCAAATAATTTGTCTTGGGGGATTGATAAGTATCAAAAGATTATTTCCGCTATTAAGATTTCTAGTTGATTCAGGTAGAAATAGAATGGCATTAGAGATTGTTAGAATTCCGCTTAATTTAATATATGTAAGAGAGCTTAGAAGATTAATTTAAGTTTAAAGCTTAATCTTAAAAGTTATTCTTTTGGGAATTCCGATTATTTGCTAT